>NZ_CP064295.1:2890000-3191061 GCF_015476115.1 Aegicerativicinus sediminis
ACTATTTTTCTTCGGACTAATTCAAAATTCTTATGGTACTTTTTGAATCTTTTGGGATTTTTAGTGGTGATATCGGCCTCACACAAGGTCATTAAATCCTCGACATTATCACCAGCATCAAAAACTAATCGACGTACAGCCGAATCTGTGACATGGTCATCTGTTAATGCAATAGGTCTCGAACTCATCATTACCATTTTTTGAACAAATTTCATTTTGTCATTCAATGGCATTTTCAACCTTTTAAATAGACGATACACCATTTTTGAACCTTCAAATTCATGCCCATGGAACGACCAACCAACTTTTTTGCTAAAGCGTTTTGTAGGTGCTTTACCAATATCATGTAATAAAGCAGCCCATCGAAGCCATAGATCTTCCGTATGTTGGGAAATATTATCAACCACTTCAAGGGTATGATAGAAATTATCCTTATGCCGTTGCCCTTCTTGCTCTTCAATGCCTTTAAGGGCGGTAAGCTCAGGCAGTATATGAGGAAGAAGACCAGTTTTTTCCAGTAATAAAAATCCTATTGAAGGAGTTGGGCAGAGCATTATTTTATGCAATTCATCGACGATCCTTTCTTTGGTAATGATCTTTATTCTATCATTATTCTTTTTTATGGAGGCTAAACTTGCCTGATCAATTTCAAAATTTAACTGACACGAAAATCGAATAGCTCGTAACATCCTAAGAGGGTCATCGCTAAAAGTTGCGTCAGGGTCTAATGGAGTTCTAAGAATACTATCATTTAAATCCTGAATACCGTTAAAAGGATCTATTAATGTTCCATAATCTTCCATATTTAGACTAAATGCCAATGCATTTACAGTGAAATCCCTTCGCTCTAAGTCATCTTGTAGTGTGCCTGGGGTTACCTGGGGATTTCTACTTTCTCTTGAATATGATTCTTTGCGCGCACCAACAAACTCCAATTCTATATCATAGGCACGCAACATAGCGGTACCAAAGGTTTTGAAAATTTGAACTTTTGGCTTTTCTGGTAATATAGAAGAAACTGTTTTTGCTAACTCGATACCGCTTCCAACAGTAACAATATCTATATCTTTTTTAAAATCTCTATTTAAGAAAAAATCTCGCACATACCCGCCAATAACATAGGACGGTTGATGGAGTTCTTGGGAAGCTTCAGAAATAATTTTGAATAAGGGATGTTCTAATGGATTGCTATTAGTCATATCACTTTCATACAAGCAATCTTTGGTAATTAGCTTCTAATTACTTTCACCATTCCATCATTTGAAAGTTTGATAATGGCAGATGGCTGACCGCTTGATTTTTGCTTCGGCAAATTTACAACATAGTCTACAGCCGTTAAAATATCCTGACTAATTTCGTTAAAAGATTTGGGGGTCGGTTGTCCACTAATATTTGCTGAGGTTGACACAATTGGTTTACCATAAGCCTTAATAAGTTGGTGGGCAAAACCTTGTTTAATAATTCTAATACCCAATGTGTTATCTTCAGCAACAACATTTTCGGCCACATTCTTTGGTTGATCGTAGATGATTGTTGTTGGTTTGTTAGCAAATTTCAAAATATTATATGCAGCCTCTGGCACATTTTCAACATAGAATTGGAGCATTTTTATGTCACTGACTAAACAAATCATCGACTTAGTTTCTTCTCTTTGCTTAATCGCATAAATTTTTCCAATTGCATCAAAGTTTGTGGCATCACATCCAATTCCCCAAACTGTTTCAGTCGGGTATAAAATAACTTGGCCTTTTTTAAGTCTCTGAATAGTTTCTTTTATCTGTTCTTTCATTTCCCTAAATATTTAAATAGTCAAATACCTTTCTTGAAAATTCCATATTAATCTCACGACATTCCTCTAGGACACCGGTATAAGATTGTGCTTTTTTAATTTCAGTTTCAAAATTTTTAAACGTAGTAAAAATAGGGTTGTATTTAAAGTCAAAAAATTTTGATGAGTTTGGTACTGCCAATACTTTTCTGCCCAATAAGGTTGCCCAATACATGGCATGGTAACTATCTGTAACAACAGTTTCGTGAGATCCTATGAAACTTATCATATCATCAAGGTTGGTAGTGTTCGAAGTGCTCGGGTATTCATTAAGTCGATTTAATAACGATTTATTTTTGATTGTTTTTTTATGGAAAATCAGCCCGGTTTCTTCTTTAATGTCATAATTAGTATCAAAAATGGGATGCATGCAACTTACACAAGGGACCCATTCTTCTTTCATGCTATGGTCTCTTACCCCAACCAATCCAAATTTTGAGGTATCAATATTATAGGATTGAATTTTATTATTTTTTTGCCATTGTTTTTGGTTATGGCCAACTCCCCAAAGCACAGTTTTCTTGTTTTTTCCTGATAAGTATTCGAATAATTTCATTTGCATTTCAAAACTGGATCGATTTAGAAGTCCACCGCCGCCTACAATTAGGCTATTTGATGAAATTTTATTTATCCATTTTTTCGTGATATCTGGATCTGCGCTTTTGAAGTCAAATATATCGAGTTCTGAATTTTTTAATTCCTTAAAGTAATGGTGTGGCGCACAATAAAGATCACCAACATTTCCATAATCGATTCTGTGAATATTTATTACCCCCTCATTAGATTGTGGATGGGATTTCACGTCCTCAATCACCCTTTTTTTGGATCTATTTCGCTGAAGTGAACTAAGATTGCGTTTTATGAATTTTGAAATTCCCATCTTTGCATGCTAGATTTATTGCAAATTAAATAAAACCACTAGTTACGGTTGATATTTTAATTAATATTGTTTCATGAAGAGGGTAATCGATTTAAAATACCAAGGTCTTGAAAAGGATTTAGATGCGTTGATTGAAAATTTTTCCTATTCAGGTAAGCCTATTGGCAAGGGGGTCAGGAATAAAATAAAATATTTCACTTTTAAGGGTAAAACGGTCAATGTAAAGGCCTTTAAAGTTCCGAACATAATTAATCAACTTGTATATAGGTTTTTGAGGAAAAGTAAGGCTGAACGATCTTTCTTCAATGCTAAAAAATTGTTGGAAATGGGGATACTTACCCCTGAACCAGTCGCTTATTATGAGTTTTACTCCTTTATTCTCTTAAAACGAAGCTTTTACGTTTGCGAACATTTAAGTTGTGATTATACATATCGAGACTTGATCAACAACAAAGTTGAACCTTCAAAATGGGATACAATTTTGCGCGAGTTCACAAAATTTACTTATAGGTTACATGAGAATGGTATTTTGTTTTTGGATCACTCTCCTGGCAATACTCTTATAAATGAAATAAATGGTTATTATTCATTTTATTTGGTAGATCTGAATCGAATGAAATTTAAACCACCTAGTCTAGAAGAAAGGTTAAAGAATTTTTCGAGATTAACGCCAAGGAAAGATATGGTTGAGATAATGAGTGAAGAATATGCTGGTCTCATGGATTTGAATAAGGCCGAGGTCTTTCAAAAAATGTGGTTCTATACGGAACAGTTCCAAAATAAATTTCAAAGGAAAAAAGAGCTGAAGAAGAAGTTATTGTTCTGGAGAAGTTAGGTTTGGTTGATTCTTTTGAATCTCCATGAGTTTTATATACTTCAGGTATGTTTGGTGTGCCGTCTGCATACAAATAACAAGGCCATAAAATCCATCTAAAAAACCCCTTCGAAACAAATAACTTTTGATAAACGCCCAAAAGGGGTTGGCGATAATTTTCCAATAGTTAGACTTTATTCCTGCCTTAAAATAAGAAGTTGCACTGATAGAGGAGAAATACTCAATTTTTCTATTAAAATCAGAGAAATTTTCGAATGTCCAGTGTAAAATACCCCCTTCCAATTGTCCAACTGAGGCTCCATCATCCATTACTATGTGGTCATGTGGATTTAAGCCTCCCCAATGACATTTCCGTCTATCAAAAACCCTGAGTTTTTTATTTGGATACCAATCTGAATGCTTTATCCATTTTCCACAAAAATAATTTTTCCTGTTACAGAAATAACCATCTTTATCCCAAGTCTCCTTCAAGAATAAAATGGATTCTTGTAACTCCATTGACAGTGATTCATCTCCATCTAAAGAAATGATGTGGTCATTTGATGCAATTTTTAAAGCTGTATTTTTTTGTTCTATATGGCCAACGAAATTCTGTTGAACAAAAACTACATTGAATTTTTTGCAAATATTTTCAGTATTATCAGTAGAAAAGGAGTCTAGTACGACTATTTCATCCGCAACAGAAATAAGGGATTCTAGACATTTTTGGATATTTTTCTCCTCGTTATAAGTGATTATTACAGCTGAAAACTTAGGCATGTTTTAGGGCTTCTAACGGATGGTTAAAACTCTTTAAAGTGAAATAATTTAATTTCTTTCTGATTTTGTATTTCCTAATTAAATTTAAAGGTTTGTTCTTCAATTTGCTCAAATCGCTATTAATCATTTGTATAGAAGCATCCAAAACTCTTACGCTCGACTTTCCATCAAAATAAGGGTGTAATTGCAAAATATAGGTTTGAATATTATCAATTAATTCCTTTTTTGGATTAAGGGCTTTTTTAAACGCCTCTTTTATCTCATCAGAAGAATTTATATTAATGAGATAATCATGTGGAAAAGTATGTCTGAAAGCCACCACAGGTTTTTTTTGAATCAAGAATTCTTGTATGGCAGAGGTTGTATCTGCGAACATGACATCTGACTTTTTAAAAAGAGGAATTAAATCTGTTGTATCGTAAAATTCAAAGTTTTCATTTCTCAGGCTTTTCCATTTATCTCTAAATTCTCCTTTAACTTTTGGGTGTAACACCATTAAAAAATTAAAATCACCTCCGTCTGCAAGTTGTTGAATGGTATGGAAAACCTCGGAATTATAGGCTAGGCTTAATCGCTCCGTGAAGGTTGAAGCAATTAAGATGGTAGGTTTCAAATCAGTTTCCTTTTTCGGAATTGGAAACAACGGATCCATTTTACTCCAACCAGTTTCCCGTACCTTAAAATAGCCATAAAGTTGTTCAAGTTTTTTAAATTCCAATGTAGTGTTAGGCCCTTGGGTACAATATAAATCAAAAAACCCGCGGATTCGAAAATGGGAGAAGGATTGCTTTTCAGGTCTCTTCTCTGCATTGAACCCATGAAATATTTGAACCTTTAGACCTGTAATAAAATCTGGAACATCATTGGTAGCAGCTAATACGACATGGGGTTTAAAATCGATGACGTGATTAATATTTTCAAACGAATTTACTTTGTCCCTTAAGGCAGACTTACCATCCTTTTCATCAGCAAACCAGAACACCTCATAATTACGGTTTAGGATTTCCCGTTCCAAAGGTTCGCCTATTGGAATTGAATAAGAGTAAGAAATGTAAATCAGAAACCGGTATGTCATTTAAAGAGATTTTAAAAAATCCTCCAATTTGTTGCTGAAGAGCTCGGGTTTTAATTTGCTGTAATATAAGTCAAATTGTTTTTTGGAAGATTTTTTATCGAATTCATCTTTTGAAATATAATCTTCTAAATGAATTGCAACGTTTTTTTCATTTTCTGCCTTCCCGTGCCAATTCTTCTTTCCAATATGGGGTGAGAATATTGTGAAACTAGGAATATTTAAGGCTTTGGCGATATTAATTGCACCTCCTTCATTTCCGATTATAGCTCTACACTGAGTAAGTACAGAAATGAAATGCCTCAGGGAATTGCAATATAATTCGATATAAATTTTTTCCTGTGTTTCCTTTTTACAGAGATTATAAAGTTCTTGAGCCTGTTGAAGTTGGGATGGGATGTAGTTAAAAACAATTTGAAAATCAGGCCTTATTCGCACAAGATCGTTTAAAACTTCGGCCATATAATTTAATGGATAAGTCTTAGAATCAATACTTCCTATTGCACTAACCATTAATACAGGCTTTTCGAGATTTAACCCTCCTTTCAACAAAAACTCCCTTGCATCTTCCTTCTCTTCACTAGAAACATAAAGCTTAGGACTAATATTCTCAAAAGCGATATCAAGTGGTTCCAATAATTTTAGACGATTTTCTATTGCTAAACTTACCCCTTGAGATGGTATTTTAGTTCGTTTAATGGAATGCGTGTAAATCGATTTCGTATAAGATTTTAGGAAGCCAATCTTTAAGTTTGTGCCACTGAATTCAGTAAATAATAGACTCGGTAATTTCCCGTAAACATCAATTACCGCTGAATATTTTGAATCTCTTATTCCTAATAAAAACTTGAGGAACTGACGTTTGCTACCCTCGATTTCTGGTGAATAAAAAAGAATTTTGTCGATAAATGGATTGTTTCTAACAACAGGTTCAGTATGCGTATTAATTAAGTAATGTAATTCGTAATTAGGATACTTTTTCTTAATAGCTTCGAACAAGATCGTTGACATTAACACATCACCGATCATTTTCTGTTGAATGATCAATATTTTCATCTACACTGCTACATCGTATTCACGTAATGCATTGTTTAAAGAGGTTTTTTTGTCGGTACTTTCCTTTCTTTTTCCAATAATTAAAGCGCATGGCACTTGGAACTCTCCGGCAGAAAATTTCTTGGTATAACTTCCAGGGATTACTACAGATCTAGCTGGGACTATCCCCTTCATTTCTATAGGTTCATCACCAGTAACATCTAGAATTTTTGTTGAACCTGTCAGCACCACATTTGCACCTAAAACAGCTTCTTTCTCAACTTTTACACCTTCTACCACTATACATCTTGATCCGATGAATGCATTATCCTCAATTATTACAGGAGCAGCTTGGAGTGGTTCTAAAACACCCCCAATGCCAACACCTCCAGAAAGGTGAACATTTTTACCAATTTGTGCACAGCTTCCTACGGTAGCCCATGTGTCAACCATAGTGCCTTCATCAACATAGGCACCAATATTTACATAAGAGGGCATTAAAATAGTTCCGGCGGAAATATATGCGCCATGTCTTGCAGTTGCTGGTGGAACAACCCTAATACCTTTATCCTTGTAATCTCTTTTTAAAGGAATTTTATCATGATATTCATAAATTCCTACCTCCATGGTCTCCATCTTTTGGATGGGGAAATATAATACAACGGCTTTTTTTACCCATTCATTAACTTGCCAACCCTTTAATGTCGGTTCAGCAACTCTTAATGTGCCTTCATCAAGTAAATCAATTACACTTCTAATTGCATTTTGTGTTACCTCATTGGTTAATTGGCTTCTATCTTCCCAAGCAGTTTCTATAATATTTTGAAGTTGTTCCATTGGTGTTCGTATAATTTTCGCAAAGATACTTTTATCCTTCTTTTTGTTAAACATTTTTTGAGAATTATACCATTTAAAGAATTGTATCTTTGCAATTGTATGGGAAGAATTTTAGCCTTAGATTTTGGACAAAAACGCACTGGGATTGCGGTTACCGATGAACTTCAGATAATTGCATCTGGATTGGCGACTATCGAAACCGCCGACCTCTTGTCGTTTTTGAAGAATTACCTTAATGAAGAAAAAGTAGATTTAATTGTTGTGGGCGAACCTAAACAAATGGATAATACCGCCTCTCAAAGCGAAATTTACATTCAAGAGTTTTTACAAAAATTAAAAAGTGCATTTCCCAACTTACCCATAGATAGGATTGACGAGCGCTTTACTTCAAAATTGGCCATGCAGTCTATGATTGAGGGAGGGGTTAAAAAGAAAAAACGTCAAAATAAATCGTTGCTAGATGAAATTAGTGCCACGTTAATACTGCAAAACTATCTATTCAGCAAGCCTTAATTGATACTCAATTTTTGTGGTTTTCAATTCAGAATTAAGCGGAAAAGAATTGTACTTTTGCCATTGAAAAATTAAGACTATGATTTATCCCATCGTGGCCTACGGAGATCCTGTTCTCAGGAAAATGTGCCAAGATATTTCAAAAGATTATCCAGAATTACCCCAGCTTATTTCTGATATGTTCGAAACGATGTATGCTGCAAGTGGGGTTGGTTTGGCTGCACCACAAATCGGAATTCCAATTAGACTGTTTATCATTGATGCAGAGGCATTTTCTGATGACCCAGAATTGTCTATAGAGGAGCAGAATTTTTTAAAGAATTTTAAACAAGTTTTCATTAATGCTGAAATTCTCGATGAAGAAGGCGAGGAATGGGTTTTTAATGAGGGTTGTTTAAGTATTCCAGATGTGCGAGAAGATGTATTTCGTCAACCAAAAATTTTGATTAAATATCTAGACGAGAAATTCAATGAACAAACTAAAGAATTTGAAGGTATCGCTGCTAGAATAATACAGCACGAATACGATCATATCGAAGGAAAGTTATTTACGGATAAATTGTCTTCTTTCAAAAAACGGTTAATTAAAGGAAAATTAAATAACATTTCTAAGGGGAAGGTTGATGTTGATTACAAAATGAAATTTCCCCTATTGAGTAAGAAAAGATAAGATATAATAAACAATGAGATTATGAGTCTTGATACAATTTTGGCTATTTCTGGAAAGCCAGGTTTATATAAAATGTTGACTAGAACAAGGACAGGTATTGTTGCTGAGTCTTTGTTAGACAAGAAAAGAATGGGTGTTAACATCCATAATAACATAAGTGTCCTAAGTGAAATTGCCATTTACACCTTAACGGAGGAAGTGCCATTAAAGGAAGTTTTTAAAAAAATATTTGAAAAGGAAGATGGTAAAAAAACTACCGTGAGCCATAAAGATTCCACTATAGAATTGGAAGAGTATTTTTTTGAAATCCTACCTGATTATGATGAAGATCGGGTTTATGTGAGTGACATAAAGAAAGTTATACAATGGTATAATTTACTTCATGATCATGACCTTTTGCAGGATATTCAAGAAAAAGAAGAAACTGAAAAAGTTGCTTCTAAACCTTCAAGCACAGATGAGGAGGAGTAAAGTCTAGCCCATGAACTCCAGAGAAGCAAAGTTGAAAGCATTTGATCGTCTCCTAACAATTATGGACGATCTCCGTGAGAAATGCCCTTGGGACAAAGAGCAGACCATGGAAACCTTGCGACACCTCACAATTGAAGAAGTTTATGAACTTGGGGATTCCATTTTGGAAAATGATTTAGAGGAAATCAAAAAGGAACTTGGTGACCTTCTATTGCATATAGTTTTTTATTCAAAAATAGGTGCTGAACAAAAGGCTTTCGATATTGCCGATGTAACTAATAGTATTTGCGAAAAATTAATTACACGTCATCCTCACATTTATGGAGATGTTGAAGTCGCGAATGCTGATGACGTTAAACAAAATTGGGAACAGATAAAATTAAAGGAAGGTAAAAAATCTGTACTTCAAGGAGTGCCAAAAAGTTTACCAGCAATGGTAAAAGCGAACCGCATTCAAGATAAGGTTGCAGGCGTTGGTTTTGATTGGGAAGAACCAAATCAAGTCTGGTTGAAAGTAGAGGAGGAACTAGCCGAGTTAAAATCCGAAACAGAAAATGGTACAACCGAAACCATAGAAAATGAATTGGGCGATGTATTTTTTTCCTTAATAAATTACGCCCGCTTTTTAAATGTAAATCCAGAAAATGCGCTGGAACGTACGAATAAAAAGTTTATTAGGCGATTTAATTATTTAGAAGGTAAGGCCAATGAGATTGGTCGTTCACTTAAAGACATGTCTTTGAAGGAAATGGATGTTTTCTGGGAAGAAGCAAAAAAAATATAATTTTTTTCCATTTCAAAAATCCAAACTTACATTTCTACCCGTATATGTATATAGAAACTTAGTAAAGTTTCATA
This sequence comes from Aegicerativicinus sediminis, assembly GCF_015476115.1. GTDB lineage: Bacteria > Bacteroidota > Bacteroidia > Flavobacteriales > Flavobacteriaceae > Aegicerativicinus > Aegicerativicinus sediminis. Next base: position 2,899,759 of record NZ_CP064295.1, read on the forward strand.
ATCATAAGTAGGTAATCTTAATTATATATTTAAGCGGATGTAATTAGGATTTAAAATTTAGTTTAGTTAGGGGTAAAATCCTGTCTGTTTCAGACAGGATTTTATTATTGTAAAGAAGTCGTTTTTTTAAAATCTGCTTTGTAAAAGTCAGAAGCAACAGGTGTAATTATAAATTTTTAAAATTACCTAAACGTTTTAATACATATCTTTCAGTTTACGTAATTTTTCCTCCCACATATGTAATTCGCTCTTGTGTTTATCTATATTCTTAATTACTTCTTTTAAGAGTGGGTTATTATCATCAACATTAGAAAAGAACTGCATGTTGTTTTCCAATTGATTAATTTCAGACCTTACCTCGTCAATTTTTTTACGAATAAAATTATGTTCATTGTCAAGCAAATCTGTAGTATCTGGTTTCTGAAGAGACTCAAGTTTATTTTCGTATTTAATCATTTCGATCTCCTCTTTATCCATCTTCAACTTGTTGAATAAATCATCAATCGCCTTATTAAATTTCCCCTCAATATACCTTTTGTGATGTGGAACCTGGCCCAAATCCTTCCATTGCTCAATCAATTCTTTGATGGTTTCCTGATCTTGTTTAGGCTTGCCCTCTAATTTCAAATCTTTTAAGCTATCTAAGATTTTCACTTTTTTATCAAAAGCATCATATAATTCTTTATTATCCTGACGCTTTTGTTCGTGAAAACGATCGAAATAATGGTTACAGGCCTTTTTAAATTGTTTCCAAATCTTATCACTTTCCTTTCTGGGTACGTGCCCGATTTTCTTCCAATCGTTCTGAATCTTTTTCATTAAAGGAGTGACAGTTGAAAAATCATCACTATCCTTATTATCCTCTGCAATCTTAATTAAATCTTGTTTCTTTTTAAGATTGTCGTATTGATCCTTTTTTAAATTTTTATAAAATGCATTTTTACTTCTATTAAACGATCTTACGGCATTTTTGAACTTTGTCCATGTAGCATCAGTTACTTTCTTTGGCACTTTTCCAGCATCAAAGAAATCTTGACGTAGTTTCTCTATTTGCTTAATTTTCTTTTGCCAATTTTGGTGCGAATCGTTTCCTTCGTCAACGACGGCTTTAATCTTATCAATGATAACTTCTTTACGCTCTAGGTTGGCTTCATAAGCCTTGTCTAGGTCAGCATAATAAGCTTGTCTTTTGTCATGAATCGCTTTTGTTGCATTGCTGAAACGCTCCCAAATTTCCTCCCTATGTTCTTTACCAACCGGGCCAAGATCTTCTTTCCACATTTTGTGGAGAATCTGCAATTCGCGGAAAGCCCTATTTACATTATCATCTACCGCTAATTCTTCGGCACGCTCAATAATTTTGAGTTTTTGCTCGAGATTATGTTTAAAATCCATATCCCGTAAATCTCTATTGAGGTGGAGGAAGTCATAGAAATTTTCTACATGATGATGGTAATTATTCCAAGTATTATTGTATTTCTCACGGGGTATGGGGCCTGAATTTCTCCAGCGCTCTTGTAATTCCTTAAAATGTTTGTAAGTGGTATTAATGTCCTCTTCAACATTTATAAGGCTTTTAATTTCCTCAATAATCTCTAAGCGCTGGTCTAAGTTGGCCTTTAAATTAGCCTCGCGATTTTTATAATAAGTTGATAATCCTTCTTTGTAAGTTTTATAAAGGCTATTAAAGCGTTTTTTAACAGGGGAAGAAAAATAAAAATCTATTTCATGTCCTCCTTCATTGAGGAATTCCTCTTTCTTTTCGTCTAAAAGCGCATCAAATTTGGATTTGAATTCAGAACGTATTTCATCAACATGAGATTTAATGGTCTGAATTTTTGAGCTTTTTAGGAGTTTTTCAAATTCGTTCGCTAACGCATCCAAATCCATAGAGTGATAATCCTTGGATTGAATGGTATGACGTTCAACATTATCTTCATCCTCTGCATCTTCAGCATTTGAATCCTCTATTTCTTCAACGTGTTTCTCTTCCTTTTTTCCTTTTTCAGCAGCCGTTGAGGATGATATTTCAATATTGTCTTTTTCTAAGACTTTTTCTTCCTCAGCATTTCCATCAGTTTCAGTGGAAACAGTATTTGATTCTTTATCGGCTGTAGGATCATCTCCTGATGAAGCTTCAACTTCATTTTCTGTTATTCCCTCTTCTATTTCAGTGATGTCAGATGAATCATCATCTTCCTCTTGAGAGTCTAATTTTATCTCATTAAGTTGTTCTAAAGAATCATTTGACTGATCAGCTTTTGACTCTTCAATAAGTTCGTCTGAATTATTACTTACGATAGAATCTTCTTCATTTTGCTCAACAGCATTTGAGGCTTCATTTAAGCTTTCTTCACTCGTCTTTTGTATGTTCGATGGTCCGTCTGCATTCAGCAGGTTATCTTTCTCCGTCATTTTACAATGAAAATTGGTTCAAAACATAAATATACGGACATGACTTGAATAAAAAAAGAAAGTTGATTTAGTCGACCTCAGCCTTTTGTCCAAATTTTCCAAGCCTTTTCAGCTTGTAGTTCTAACATTTGTTGTCCATTTAAGGTTGTGGCTCCTTTAAGTTCTCCAACAATGAGGAATTTTGTGGCAGGAGGGTTATAGATTAGGTCGTAAAGAATATGATTTTCACCTATACCTTCAAACGGAATATCAGGGCAATCATTAACATTTGGATAAGTGCCTATAGGCGTGCAATTAATTATAATGCTATAAGATGAAATGATTTGATCTGTTAAGTCTGAATAAAGAAATTTTACGCCAGGTCGATTTGTCCTAGAAACATAATCATAATCTATTTTTAGTTCTTTTAAGGCAAAGGCAACTGCCTTGGAGGCTCCGCCAGTTCCCAGAATTAAGGCATTAGTGTGAATTGGTTTTAGATGAGGCTCTAAAGATTTTTTAAATCCGTAATAATCAGTATTATATCCCTTTAAAAATCCAGAGGGAAAACGTTTGATAACATTTACTGCACCAATATCTTTTGCCTTTTTATCTAAATCATCCAAAAAAGGAATAATACTTTGTTTATAGGGTATTGTAACATTGAAGCCTTGGACATCGAGATTGTTATCTAAAATAGTTTTGAAGCTCTCAACAGTTTCTATATCGAAATTCACATAATGATGATCTAATCCTTCTTTTTCAAATTTTGTATTGAAATATCCTCTCGAGAAGGAGTAAGAAATGTTTTTTCCTAATAAACCAAATTCAGCCATTATCTCTTAATTCTATCGCCATACCATGCAAGGGCAAGAATAATGAAAATACCAATAGCAATATAAAAAATTGCGATCATTGTTTCGGAAGACCAAGTTGGGATGTAACGGTCGTAATTTTCAATGATTTTTTGCCCAGAAGAATCTAGTAGGGGTGTTCCATCCGCATTCAGGCGATAGAATGTATACTTCCAAGGCCAAACGACTCCTAATGAGCCAATTATAAATCCAATAATCGTTGCAATGGTGAAGTTTTTATAATGTTTAAGTATATAACTCAGTATGTGGGATAAGGTTACCAGACCTATAATTGAGCCAAATGTAAAAACAGCTAAAACCTTCAACATTCTTACCCGTTCGGTATCGTTTGTAAAACTAAAATCCCAACGGAGTATATCTGCCATTGTATCGTATAAGGCATTTACTGAATCAACAAGGAGCAAAACATAATTACCAAGTAATATCAGTATAAAGGATCCAGAAAAGCCAGGTAAGGTCATTCCTGAAACACTTATCATTCCGCAAAATAAAACGAACCATAAATTGTCATTTTCTTTAGCAGGGTCTAAGAAACTGATTGCAACACCCACAACGCATCCTGAAATTAAGGCTGTTAATGTGCGATAATCCCATTGGTTAAAATCTCTATAGATATAGTAAATAGAACCGATTATCATCCCAAAAAATAAGCTCCAAACATATAGTTCATATCTTTCCAAAAGAAAATCCAACACTTTTGATATACTGAAATAGCTGAATACCATCCCTAACAATAAAATGAATAAGAATTTGCCATTTAAGTAGTTGTAAAGACTTTTGAACCGTCCATTTAATAAAAGCAATAATGCTTTGCGATTAATTTTTTGTAAGGAGTAAATGAACTCCTCATAGAACCCAGCAACAAAAGCTACTACACCACCAGAAACACCAGGAACCTTGTTAGCAGCTCCCATTGCCAATCCCTTCAAGAAGAGTAATAATTTATCTGCAGTTGTACGAGTTCTTTCCATTTGTGGATCTATTGGTATTTATTACCAATCTTTTCAAGAATGAAAATAGTTAAAAATCCAAATAGCATTAACAATACCGCCCAGAGGATATTAGGATCACCCTCATAAGCATAGGGGGAAATACTTTTCTCTAAAACAGGAACTTGCATTCCGTCGGAATCAATCCTCCATGTTAGGACCTTTTTCCAAGGCCATATCTTATTTAAAGAACCCGCTATAAACCCGGTTAATACGGCAAGGGTAATGTTATGGTAACGTTTGAATAACCATTTTAATACCCTGCTAAAACTTAATAAGCCAACTATCGCACCTATAACAAATAGGGCAATCCGTTTGAAATCAAAATCGTGTACTGCATCTGTAAGAGATTTATAAGCGCCTATGATAACCAGTATAAATGCACCAGAAATTCCCGGAAGAATCATAGCGCAAATTGCCAATGCACCTGCGAATATTAAGAATGAAGGGTTATTATTTTCTGAAAGGCTTGGTAAAGTTGAGATATAAAATGCTATGAAGGCCCCAACAATGAACCCCAAAATAACAGCCAATGTCCACTTTTTAATTTGTTTAGCCACAAAATAAATACTTGCCACAACCAAACCAAAGAAGAATGACCATATTAAAATGGGTTCATGTTCAATTAGGTATTTTGCCAATCTCATGAAGGAAACAAAACTTATGACTATACCAGTTAATAGAGCCAATAAAAAATTGCCATTTAGCTTAATCCAGAATGATTTAAACCCTTCATTTAAAAGGGTTTTTAAAAGGGAAAGATTTACATTGCTGATTGTAGTTATTAGCTCCTCGTAGATTCCAGCGATAAGAGCTATTGTGCCTCCAGACACTCCAGGAACCGCATCTGCGGCTCCCATAGCCAATCCTTTTAAAATAATAACAACATAATCAATTAACCGTCTTTGCATTAATTTAATTTCAAAAAAAGAAAGTAAAGGTAGGTAATTTTAATGCTAAGATTTTTCGGTAACCGCTATTATGTTTTTAACAGCTTGTAATTCTGTTATCGATGGAAATAATTCTTTAATGATGAATTGATATTCTTGGTTGATTAATACCCCATTTTTTAGATGAAAAATACCTTTCTCATTTTGTTGGACCATGAAATTTAGACCTGCTAATCGGTATTCTATCTCTGCATTTTCTGGGTAAAATTCGGCGGCTTGCATCAGATTTATTATTGAAGCTTCATATTCTCCTAAATTGGTGAGAATGTCCGCCCTAGAAATCCAAGTTTCAAGTTCGTAATTGCCATAATCAAGAGATTTTTTATAACCAACTTCAGCTTCTTCTAAAAAGTTTAGACGGTGGTTAATAACGGCATATAATTTCCAATATGCCACATTTTCACAATCTATATTAATTGCTTTATTTATATAATAAAGGGCTTTCTGGTAGTTTTTTGACCGATTATAAAATTTTGTAATAGCAATCCACCCTTTGTCGAGTAACGGATCCTCGTGAACAGTTTTATAATAAAAGTCTACTGCTAAATCTAGGTTACCCATTTTTTCGTGACAATGGCCAATTCGCAATAAAGCAAAAGAGGTTGGTTCGTCTAAAGTAAGAGTCATTTCATAAAACTCAATAGCTTCATTATAGCACTTCAATTTTTCTAAAACCTTACCTTTTTCAAGATAGGCTCCAACAAAGGTGTCATCTGAAATTATGGCAAAATCAAAAGCGGCCAAAGCTTTTTTCCATTCTTTTAAAGAGGTAAATTGTAATCCAAGTTGATGCCAGGCCACTTCACAATATGGATTTTCATCCAGATAATTGTTCAGGAAATTTATAGCTTCCTTGTTCTTATTTAAGTAATCGAAACAAAAAATGATATTATACAAGGCAGAATAGTCATGCATGTCGATTTCCAAGCATTTTTCAAAATAACTCAGTGCGTCAGCATATTTTTCCAAGAATAGGTATTCCATACCAATAAGGGAAAAAAGATCTGCGTCATCATCCTGATCCTCTGTGAATTCTAAGGCAATCATCAATGCATTAATTGCTTGTTGATGTTGGTCTTTTTTAGATAAAATACTGGCCTTTTGGATGTAAATCTCTTCGTTGGACGGTTCCAGCTCATACAACTCATCCAGTATTTCTTCCGCTTTCTCTAGATCATTTTCTAGAATGCAGATCTCTGTTTTGTACAACCTTAAATTGGTTGAAGACGGATGCTGCTGTAAGCCCATTTTGATGGCTTTTTTTGCTAATGCAATTTTTCCGTTTTCAAGATAGTGCTGGATGATGTTTTCAAATTCATTTGAATCGAAGAAGAGGACGTTGTTGGTTTTGAGCATCGATTCAAATCGCGTTAAGGAAAGGTTGTTGTGGTCGTCTCTGTGACTAAACTCCATAAGCAGTATATGATTTTAGGTACTTAAATTTACTTTTCTATTTAGCGCTTTAACGAAATCTTAACGAATGTTTTTAACAAATTAATTAACATAATAAAATATATTTTTTGAAAAAACCTTGTAAAACTCTATGATTCAGAAGGATTGGTTCGCTCTTTTTTACTATTGCTTAAGGTTGTTTAAAACATCAATTATTATGTCACAACCTTTTTTTAATTCCTCAATGCTTATTGTTAGAGGTGGTGTTATTCGCAGTGCCTTTCCTTCAAAAAGCAACCAAAATAATAACAGACCCCTATTTTTGCACTCAAGAATGACTTCAGAAGCCAATTCAGAATTTGGAAGCATTGCTGCTAACATTAAACCCTTTCCTCGAATTTCATTGATAAGTGGATGTTTTAAATAATTCCTTACAAACTTTTCTTTTTCCAGCGTTAGAGGGATTAAATCTGAAGAAGTAATTTCTTTTAATGTGGCAAGTGCGGCAGCGGAAATAACTGGATGGCCGCCAAATGTTGTGATATGACCTAATTTTGGATTATCCATAAGGCAATCCATCATTTTCTTCGATGAGGTAAAAGCCCCAATTGGCATACCGCCTCCCAAACCTTTTCCTGTTACCACAATATCTGGTACAACTCCATAATTTTGAAAGCCAAATAATTTTCCTGTTCGACCAATACCGGGTTGTATTTCATCTAAAATTAACAGCGCGCCAACTTCCTCACATCGCTTTTTAACTTTTAAGAGATAATTATTTTTTGGTTCCACGAAGCCAGCTCCTCCCTGTATTGTTTCTAAAATTACTGAAGCTGTTGATTTGGTAATTTTATCAATATCTTTTTCATTATTAAACTCAATAAAATTAATTCCAGGTATCAGAGGTCTGAAGGCTCGCTTACGATTTTCATAACCCATAACACTCATAGAGCCCATGGTATTACCATGATAGGCATTTATTGCTGATATTATTTCAGCTCTACCAGTATATCGTTTAGAGAGTTTTATAGCGCCTTCAATCGCTTCCGTTCCAGAATTTGTAAAATAGGTAGTCTGTAGTGGCTGAGGCATATGTTCAGCCATTAATTCAGCAAGAGCAACTGGCGCATCTTGTACAAATTCACCATAAACCATTACATGTAAATACTTATCAAGCTGCTCCTTGATGGCACTTACAACTTTGGGATTATTATGTCCAAGTGGACATGCAGAAACCCCTGCAATAAAATCGAGGTAAGGTTTTCCATTTTTGTCATAAATAAATGACCCCTCAGCTCTGTCTACTTCCACTACGAAAGGATGAGTTGAAGTCTGGGCCTGAAATTTCAAGAACCTCTCCAAACTCATTGCTGATCTTTTTTAGGTTTGCTTAGGGGCAGTTTTCTGGTTTTTGGGACGGTCCTAGTTACACTATCCTTTTGTCGTTTTGCCTCCAAAACTTCCTTAGGTAGATTTCTGCCTGTTTTTTTCTCTTCTGTTTCTTTGTTTTCTTCCGTAGCATTGATACGTTCCATCATCTCCTCGTCAAAGAATTCTTCCTGCGGAATATATTCATCTAGGCCTCCAATTTTCGGTAATTCCAGAGGAGGATCCTCTGAAAATAAGTCTTCAATGCTCTTTGGTCGTTCCTCTTCGCGCCAATTAAAGCCTCTAAAAAGACGGGCATTTTCAGGAAAGTCTGATTGTGGATATAATGTCCCTTCTGGTTGGTTGTAAGGTCGAATTTCTTCAACCGTATTATCTGCAATTGTAAGCAAAATATTACCTGACTTTAATTTGTTGATTCCAACAAGTTCTTGAGCATCATTACGAACATAATAGATTACTTCGGCATTTTTTATTATATCAACTTGATATAATTTATTTTCCCTGAACAACCCAATAAGACGCTGACCTTTCGTTTGGTTATATCCTGCTCCCAAAGTATCCTCACTAATTAAAAAAGCATTATTGAATACTTTTAATGAATCCATTTGTTCAGTTTCCACATTAGAAATAAGATGAATTGAATCACCAGTCATTTGGTTTTTCATATTCCAAATAACAGGATAGCGTTTACCTGAAAATTTATCCGTAGAAGCAAATCTTTCAAGATTTATTAATTGTGTTAATCCGGTTTTTTGGTCTGCATGTATAGAGTCGGCTTTGCCGCTTAAATCGCTTTTAAATATTTTGGCGTTATAATATGCCCTTGTAATACGGTGTTCAGGTGGGCCTGTTACCATCATAGTATCGCTATGTATATAAAGTGAGTCTCGTTCTTGAACGGTAATTGCTAATGCTTTTTTAGTTATAAAAACAGAATCTTTATCTCTATAAACCTCTGCATAGTGCCCTCGAATGACGCTATTATTTATTGTGTCAGTTACCTTTATATTGTTTGTAGCGGACGCAAAATTTCTATTTCTGTCGAAAAACATACTGTCCCCCTCTACCTCACGATTTTCATAATTGATCTTTGATTTCTTAACAAAGTAACCATTGTCTAATTTGGTGTCATAGAAACCTCGTTCACAGTAAATTGTACTTTGTTCTCCTCTAATCCAGGTTGGGCCATAAAGATAGGCATGTCCACTTTCCGTATAAAAATCTAACCTGTCGCTATCAATTGTATAATCCGGGTTCACCAATTTAACCTTATTTACAAATTGATATTTTTTGTTATTCATGTAATATCTACCCACTTGACTGGTTATTGTACCAGATGTGTCCCTTACCACCGTCCCAAAGGATTTATAATAAGCCTGTTGCTTTATCCTATCAAAATACAAAGTGTCCGTGGTGAGTCTTGATTGAGGTTCGGTCAGTATAACGTCACCGCTGGCAAAAGCTAATTGGGTTTTGCCACTGTATTCTGAATAAGCCGCCGACATTGAAATCGTATCGCCTTGATTCATTCTAACATTGCCAAAGGCTTCAATAAAATCTTCCTGTTGGTAATAAATGGCCTTATCACAAAACATGTCGATACCCTCATGGATTACATGTATTTGTTGACTATTGTCTCTAACAAAGGTGGTAACATTTTCCCCTGTAAGACTATCCCTTAAGGTGAAACCGGCATATTCAACGCGGATTTTTTTTGTTTGCTGTTGGCTATACCCAAAGTAACCTACTAGAATAATGGTTATCAGTGAAAGATAATGCCTTAAAGTTAGCCTCAAGATATTGTTTTTTTGAAATTAACTCTTTAAACCCAACTTTGTTATCCGTTCGGTCCTTTTTAACGCAAGTTTTAGGTTTACCCTAAACTCAAGGCGGAGTTTTTACGGTTAATGGTTTGAACCCTATCGGGTCCAACAGAGACAATACTAATTGGAATTTGAAGTTCCTTCTCCAAATATTCAATGTAATTTATGAGTTCAGTAGGAAGTTCATCAGACTTCGTAATCGTTGTGATATCTTCCTTCCATCCCTTTAGTTCTTTATAAATCGGCGTAACATATTCTTCATCTAGACTATATGGAAAGTGGGTAATTTCTTCGCCACGATAATAATAAGACGTACATACTTTTATGGTTTCAAAACCAGATAATACGTCCGCTTTCATCATCGTCAATTGTGTAACACCATTAATAAGACAGGCATAGCGAAGTGCGACTAAATCAAGCCACCCACATCTTCTTGGTCTACCCGTGGTTGCGCCAAATTCATGACCGACACGCCCCATGGTTTCACCAATTTCATCAAATAATTCTGTTGGGAAGGGGCCTGAACCTACACGGGTTGTATAGGCCTTAAAAATACCAATGACATCTCCAATTTGGTTTGGAGCCACCCCTAGACCAGTACATGCACCGGCGGCAGTAGTATTGGAAGAAGTTACATATGGATAAGTGCCGAAATCTATGTCTAACAAAGAGCCTTGTGCACCTTCTGCCAAGATACTCTTACCTTCTTTTTGGGCATTAAATAAAAATTCTTCTGAATCTATAATTTTTAACGTCTTTAAAAGCTCAACTGCTTCAAAAAATTCAGCTTCCAATTGTTTCAAATCGTATGAAAGATCTACGTTGTAAAAATCTATCATGGCTTCATGTTTATCTGCCAATGATCGATATTTTTCCTTCCAATCGGGCATTTCCAAATCACCGACACGTATCCCATTTCTTCCTGTTTTGTCCATGTAGGTCGGTCCAATACCTTTTAAGGTTGAACCAATCTTGGCCTTTCCCTTTGCAGCTTCACTTGCCGCGTCGAGTAACCGATGGGTAGGTAGAATAATATGAGCCTTCCTAGAAATAAAAAGAGATTTTCTATAGTCGATTTCATGTTGTTCAAGACCCAACAATTCCTTTTTAAAAATCACCGGATCGATAACAACACCATTACCAACTAGGTTAATGGCCTTTTCATGAAAAATACCTGATGGAATAGTATGTAGAACATGTTTCTTGCCGTTAAAAACTAACGTGTGGCCAGCGTTTGGTCCACCTTGAAAACGAGCAATTATATCATATTTTGAAGTGAGAACATCAACAATTTTTCCTTTGCCTTCATCTCCCCATTGTAATCCGAGTAGTAAGTCTACTGCCATTTTAATGTCTTAGTTAGATTTGTTTTTAGTGCCGTAGAAATATAATGAGTGTTTATTGATTTTAATATCAAAAACTTCTTCTATTGTTTTCTTAATTGATTGAATCCTAGGATCGCAAAACTCTATAACCTCGCCAGTATCTGTAAGGATAACATGGTCATGCTGTCGATCGAAATAAGATTTTTCGTAATGAGCCTGATTTTGGCCAAATTGGTGTTTGCGGACTAAGCCACATTCTAAAAGAATTTCGATGGTGTTATACAGGGTGGCCCTGCTAACCCTGTAATTCTTGGTTTTCATTTTCACATAAAGAGATTCTATATCGAAATGCTCTTCACTTTCATAAATTTCTTGAAGAATGGCATAACGCTCTGGGGTTTTTCTATGCCCCTTTTCTTCTAGAAATTTGGTAAAAACGTTTTTAACGATTTCCTGGTTACTCTGTTTGGTACTGACACTCATAATAAGGCTGCAAATTTACGGAATTTTTAAACTCTGATTACCTTGTCTATTCCGTTAATTTTTTTGAGGTTATCAATAAGCTTTTGAAGCATATTTTTGTTGTTAACAACAACGTTAATCCGGCCGGTAAACATTCCATCATCACTTTCAAAACTTAAACTTTTCATATTTACGTGCATATTATCGGAAATCACTTTTGTTATTTCATTCACCAAACCTAAGTTATCAATACCGGATAAAGAAATCTTTGCAGCATATTCTTGTTGTGAAGAATCTATCCACTTAGCCTTTAAAATCCTATAGGCATAATTAGATTGTAAACTGAGGGCATTTGGGCAGTTTTTTTTATGGACCTTAATCCCTTCATTTACTGTAAGAAATCCAAATACAGGATCTCCTGGGATAGGATTGCAACATGCAGACAATTTGTAGTCTAGCTTTTCCTCCTCCTTGCCAAAAACCAACATATCGTATTTAGAAGTAATCTCATCTTTATCGATATCTTGTGCTACTTGTGGTTTTCGGATTTTATTTTTAATGTAGCTCATAAAGGCATTGCTCCTTGAGCCCACATATTCTTTTAACATTGAGTTATCAATGGTTCCTATTCCTACTCGAAAGAATAAATCTAAACTTGTTTTAAGCTTAAAATAAACGACCATCTCATTGACGATCTTTTCATCTAAAGTTAATTTGAGTTGTTTTAATTTTCTCCTTAATATTTCTTTGCCATCTTCCGCTATTGACTTTTTCTCTTGTTTTAAAGAGGATTTAATTTTACTTCGAGCCCTTGCGGTAGTAGCATAATCGAGCCAGTTAGTATTTGGTTTGGCATTTTCTGAAGTGAGAATTTCCACCTGATCACCACTTTGTAATTCTTGACTAAGCGGTACCAATTTACCATTTACCTTAGCGCCACGAGTGTGCATGCCCACCTCTGTGTGTATACTAAATGCAAAATCTAATGCAGTTGCCCCTTTTGGCAAAGATTTTAAATCTCCCTTTGGTGAGAATACGTAGATTTCTTTAGAGTAAAGATTAAGCTTGAATTGTTCTACAAAGTCAACGGGATTGGTTTCATTATTTTCTAAGGCTTCCTGAAGTTTATTGATCCATGTATCTAATACATCCTCCTTGTCACCTTGTTTATATTTATAATGGGCTGCATAACCTTTTTCTGCAATTTCATTCATACGCTCACTTCTAATCTGAACTTCCACCCAGCGTCCTTTCGGGCCCATTACTGTGATATGTAATGCTTCATATCCGGTAGATTTTGGTGAAGAAATCCAATCCCGGAGTCGGGTAGGGTTAGGGGTAAAGTGGTCGGTAACAATAGAATATATTTTCCAGGCTAAAAACTTTTCATTAGAAGGATCTGCCTTATAAATAATTCTAACGGCGAACTTATCATAAACCTCATCAAAAGAAACGCCTTGTTTCATCATCTTCCTTCGTATGGAAAAAATTGATTTAGGCCTACCTTTTATTTCATATTCTAGACCCTCAGTGTTTAGTGCATTTCTAATAATACTATTGAATTCTTTTATGTAAGCATCCTGTTCTTCCTTGCTTTCCCGTATTTTCAGAAGGATGTCATTATAAACTTCAGGCTCAGTATATTTTAAGCCTAAATCTTCTAACTCCGTTTTTATGTTATAAAGTCCTATCCTATGAGCTAAAGGAGCGTATATATATAATGTTTCCGATGCTATTTTTTCTTGCTTGGCATCAGGCATTGAATCCATCGTCTGCATGTTGTGGAGACGGTCGGCAATTTTAATTATAATTACCCTAACGTCGTCATGAAGGGTAAGGAGCATTTTACGGAAATTTTCTGCTTGAAGTGAAATATCCATATCGGTACTCAATACCGATATTTTTGTAAGACCATCAACTATTCTTGCAACAGTTTCACCAAACATGCGCTCAATATCATGGATGGTGTAATTTTCGTTGTCCTCAACGACATCATGAAGCAATGCAGCTGCGATTGAAGTTGCATCTAAGCCAATTTCTGAAGCCACAATTTTGGCGACAGCTATTGGATGAAATATATAGGCTTCACCAGATTTCCTCCTCTGTTCTTTATGTGCATCAACGGCTACATCAAAAGCTTTACGAATAAGTTTTTTATCCTCAGTACTTAAAGTTTGATAACTGACTTTAAGAAGCTCTTTGTAGGCTTTAGCAATCGATGCATTTTCTTTTTCTATATCAACATCCGTCATAAAACTAAAATAGCAATAAAGGATTTAATGGACAATAGCAGTATGTAACAAGATTTTTGCGAGTCCTGTTTAAGTTAATTCAAAATGGCGTGGAAAAATTATCCTCGGCGGAGTTGTCGATTTATTTTTCTAATTGCCTGTTCTATAGATTTTTCAGGTTCAATAATATTGTATTCACCCCAAAACTCGGGATCTGCAAACCCTGATGCTTCATCTGTTAGAATTACACTAGGCCGTAATTTTTCCTTCGGATCAATTTTTTGACCTAGGTTTTCTTCCCAATCAGTTATGACCATTTCACTTTGAAGGGTATAAACACTATTAAACAATTTGCCTTTCCAGTCCACCTTAAAGGTAAGCAGGATATTGCTATAACCATAATACCATTTGCCATCTTTGGTTTTGTAATCTACCCTATAAGAGGCTTCAGTAGGATATACACTTACTCGTCTTGGTTTTTTCTGAACGAATAGGTTTGCCGCCAATTCCTGGTCTTCCACATTGAGATTATATACAGCACTTGTTAAGGCATAGGTTTGTGCGTCAATATATAATTTACCATAGTATAATGGCGTAAGGATTTCCGGTTTCTGATTAAATTCCACCACAAAAACCCTGCGATCATTAATTTGTGTAGACGGTAGGAATTTGAATTTATATGCATCAATGTAGTCTTTACTAAATACAAATTCTGGATATTTAACCAAATCTGAGTAAATAGTATTGAAAGGCCCTCCTTGAAGTTTTAGGGCAATAGTGTCTAGTTTTGAATAATTGGTGCTCTTTCTAGACTTTATTAATTTAACATCATCATTTCTATAGGTATCATAAGGTTCTTTGTAAACCTCAACCACAGCTTCTGCCAGTGATGCATTTTGACGACGTTTCTTAATGGTTTCCCTATAAAAAGCCGTCATCAGGGTATTTTGATCTAGGTAATTCCCTTTACGTTTTAGGCATTCCCTTACCAAGGCTTCGGCGTCTTTTGGTATGGTTAAACTTATTTCGTTTAATTCAGTAATAAGAATATTTAATTTTACTTTTCCATCTAACCGTCGTAGCTCTTCTAGACTAATTTTTCTTTCTTGATAACCAAGAAATGAAAATACGATATTGTTTGATGTAAATTCATTTGGGATTTTAATTAAATAGGCTCCTTCCGCATTTGTAACAGTTCTAATATTTGTGTTTTCAACTGTAACATCCGCAAATACCAATTCTTCCCCGGAACTTGCATCGGTAACTTCACCAGAAATTTCAACAAAACCTTGTCCAAAAGAATTTTGGCAAATGAAAAATGTAAAAACAATTAAGATTATAAAATTTTTAAATTTTATTAACTTATTGAAATTTAATGATTTAATATCCATGGCTTTCATAACAATTTAATCTTGACACACTTTTTTAAAGTAAGTCATAAGATACGAAATTTTCAGCAAAAAGTCGGTGTGCTAAATTTCCTATAATTCTTGGTAAGAACCATTATTTACTAGGAAAAGTGCATTGGCAAAAAATAATTTGCCATTTTCCCAAAAACTTCTAAACAGTACATTGTCAGCAAGATAAATAACACTGCCATTGCCTATTGATTCTTCCCCAAATACAAGGCTATTTGAAAGGTTCTTTAATGTGTTGTTCCCGGCAAATCCGGAAATGCTCACTGGATTATCACCCAAATAACCAACCGAATACCCTTTTTCAAGTAAATTATAGGCCTCATTGCCTAACTTCAGTGAGTAATAATTTTTTGGATAACCAAATGCTAAAGGGTGTGTATTGTCTAGATTTAGGTTGAATACAGCGCCAGTAATTAAATCTTTGATAGACTCTCTCTCTCGTTGATTGTAGGGTATTAAATCCTTAGCAGTTGTTAGGCTGTCTCTCTTATTTTCTGATTTGTGTTGCTTGAGTTCAAACCCTTCTTTGTCGGCAAATATATTTAACGCGCCTTCAATTGCAATTACCTTTCCGCCTTTCGAAATAAAGGATTTCAATTTTTCGCGAGTGGCATCGTCAAAATAGCCACCATAATAACCATTTGGGATTACCAATATATTGAAATCATCTAGACTTACTTGTTTGAAATAATCCGTATTTAGAGTTGCAATTGGATAATTTAATTGTTGTTCAAAATAATGCCATATTTCACCGAAACTTAAAGAAGATGTATACTGACCTGATAAAACAGCAATTTTTGGTGGATTGATCAATTGAATATCACTTGATCCAAAATCTGGTCCTTTACTTGAAAAACCACTATTTATTGGTACTATATTACGCTGATGTTTATTGGCAATTTCTGCCAATTCATTATCAAAAATCTCATTATTGTTATCAGCCCTCAAAATCAGTAACGTTCCTCTATCAAATTGGTTACTGTTATTTTCAATTGGATTATTGGTGAATCTAACTCGAATCTTGTTTTTTATTAGATCAGCCAAGAATTTTGCGTCAGCAATAGAGGTCCATTTTGCTGCATATCCAGGAACTTTAGATTCAAATTTATTAGCTTGAAACTGTGAGGTGCCATTTGATGGCGTAATTGATTTAGTAGTTGTAATAACATCCAACCCATAGGCATAAGGTAGTGGCCATGCTGTAATATCATAGGTCAAGGAGTCGACCAACTTGGTTTGGTTTTCAAATAAGATTTTAACCATATTTCCTTTGGATTGATTAGTTGATACAACCAAGTCGCCTTCATTTAATTGCAAAGTTGCATTTTGTTTTAATCTGGGATTATAACCTGAAATTTTTGACGCAGAAGTAGCTTGGTATTTTATGCGGTGTTTATCCAGTAAAGATTTTAGCGAATTAATTTTGTCAGAATCTCCATGTAATACATAATTTAAATTATTGTTTACAGATTCGTTAAAAAACTGTTTGAATTCAGATAACATTTTAGGCGCATTAGATACAGCCATTTCCACGGTGGATAACCCTGTAACTGTATGGTGTAATAAGCGGTCCTTTAGCGTCAATTCTATTCCTTCGTCATTATTAATTCCAAGGCCTGCCAAACCATGACCTGCTTGCTCATAGGTCATTCCAATGGCGCCCATAAATGTTGGGTAGGTATCTCCATAGCTTGGATATAGTAAATCAAAACGTTCTCGAGTAAAGTACAACCATCCGTTTTGGTCGAAATATTTTGCATGGTTTTTACCGATTATAGTTTGAAATTCTCTCTGCCAATCGGTAATGTTTTCATGAAATGGTTCTGCTGCAGGTGCAAAATAATAAGGGTCATTAATATACTGTTCATGAAAATCTACGTGTATATGGGGCATCCAATCATTGTATATCTTCAAGCGGGCTTGGGTCTCAATCTGGCTTGCCCAAACCCAATCCCTATTTAAATCGAACAGATAATGGTTGGGTCTTCCGCCAGGCCATGGTTCCCTATGTTCACTTGAATTTCGATTCGCCGAATATGGATGGTTTCTCGTTTGGTTATACCAATTTACATATCGATCTCTTCCATCGGGATTTATGCAAGGGTCAATTATTACAACAACATTTTCTAGCCAATCTGTTTTTTCAGTTAATAATTTATATAAGGTCAGCATTGAAGCTTCGGTGCTACTGGCCTCATTACCATGCACATTATAACTAAGCCAAACAATAGGGAAATCATTGCCGGTATTCTCCATAATTCCAGTATTTCCCATGTGGGCCCTCCTAATCTGCTCTAAATTGCCAATATTTTTGGAGGAGCTTATGGTGGCAACATAGAGTGGTCGACCTTCATAGGTAGAACCATATTGTTTTAAAACAACTTGCCCCGGTAGAGTTTCACTAATTTCTTTAAAATAGTCAATTACTCTATGGTGACGTGTAAATTCAGATCCCAATTCATAGCCCAAAAATTCAGATGGAGAGGAAATATTTTGACCTAGACAAAAATTAAATGTTATAAATATTACTAGTGAAAATAGTTTTTTCATGCTTCATGATTAAATTACGGTTAAAGATAATGGCTGTTTTGAATTAACTAAATATTAGGACTTAAAAAAATCCTTAATTTTATCTTTACGCGCTTTAACCTTCCATAAATGCTTAAATCTTCAATACCGTTTAAGGAAACAAATTATTTTTCTAATATCATTTGTGATTATTTGGAGGTCGATCCTAACCTTCAAAAATTCTTTAATAGATTTCCAACGCTTGAAAATTTTAAGTTTCAACTTGAAGAAAAACAACAACATTTTTCCTCTGAAAAAAGAGAGATTCTAGTAAATCGGTTGAAACATCAATATCAAACCGTTGAAAATTCTATTTTAACTAAAAACAATATTGATCTTCTTGCTGACAGCAAAACATTTACTGTTGTAACTGGGCACCAATTAAGCCTTTTTACCGGACCACTTTACTTTTGGTATAAAATTATCAGTGTCATTAATCTTTGCCAAAAACTTTCGGAAGAATATCCCAGTTACAATTTTGTACCTGTTTATTGGATGGCAACGGAGGATCATGACTTTGCTGAGATAAACCATTTCCGTTTTGAAGGAAAACTTATTCAATGGAATCGTGATAGCAGTGGTGCGGTAGGTCATTTACCATTGGACGGTTTAAAAGAGGTTGCTGAGGTTTTTTCTGCACATTTCAATGGAAACAATAATTCCAAAAAGCTTAAAGAACTTTTTGAAAAAAGTTATTTAGAGCACTCTAACCTTACAGAGGCTATGCGCTATTTAGTAAATGAATTGTTCGGTGAGCAAGGCCTTGTTATAGTTGATGGTGATGATAAAGGATTAAAAAAACTGTTTGTTCCAAATTTGATAAATGAAATTGAAACAGGTTTTTCCGAAAGGTATGTTATCAATACAAATAGAAAACTTGAAGAAGTATCACAAGAGTATAAGATTCAAGTTAATCCACGGGAGATAAATCTTTTTTATGTACGCGAAAACTATAGGGATAGAATAGTTCAGATTGAAAATAAATTCTCTGCAATAGATTCGGATTGGTCTTGGACAGAAAAAGAATTAAAATCTGAAATGGAAGAATACCCAGAAAGATTTAGCCCGAATGTTATCTTAAGACCTTTATATCAAGAAGTTATTTTACCAAATCTGTGTTATATCGGAGGTGGGGGTGAACTTGCATATTGGTTGCAGCTTAAGGAAATGTTTGAATCACAACAGGTTCCTTTTCCAGTTCTTCTTTTGAGAAATTCCGCGTTGTTAATTACTGAAAAACAGTCATCCAAGCTTCAAAAGCTAGATATTAAATTAAATGAATTATTTCTGCCACAATCTGAATTTAAGACTTTATTAGCCAAGAAATATTCAAAAATTAATATCGATTTTAGCCAACAAAAAAACTACTTGAAATCTCAATTTAAGACTTTGTATGATTTAGCTGAACAAACAGATAAATCATTTATCGGAGCTGTTGCGGCACAAGAAAAGAAACAACTAAATGGTTTAGATCATCTAGAAAAACGATTGTTGAAAGCCCAAAAACGAAAACTTGCCGATAAACTAGATAAAGCTATGGATTTGAAGAACCAACTTTTCCCTAATGGAAGTCTTCAGGAGCGGGTCAGTAATTTTTCAGAATTTTATCAGGAATATGGACATGATTTTAAAAATCAATTACTTGAAAATCTCTATCCATTGCACCAAGAATTTTTAATAATAGAATTTTAACAAAAAAGCAGGAATCCAAATCCGATTTTTTAAATCAATCCTTATTTTTGCGCATGCAACACGATAAGGTACTCATTCTCGATTTCGGTTCACAATACACACAACTTATTGCTAGACGCGTTCGTGAACTCAACATTTACTGTGAAATTCATCCATATAATAAGCTCCCAGAGGACTTAGCAAGTTTTAAAGCGACAATTCTTTCTGGTTCGCCATTTTCTGTTCGCGCGGACAACGCCCCGCATCCAGATTTATCTGAATTAAAGACAAAAAAGCCACTTTTGGCAATTTGTTATGGAGCGCAATATTTAGCCCATTTTAATGGAGGTGAAGTTGCACCTTCTAATACCCGTGAATATGGTAGGGCAAATTTAGCATATGTTGAAGATGATCCCTTTCTTGAGGGTATACCAAATGGATCCCAGGTTTGGATGAGCCATAGTGATACTATAAAGCATTTGCCAGAAAATGCGATATTATTGGCAAGCACCACAGATGTAACGAATGCTGCCTATAAAATTGACGGTGAAAAGACTTATGGTATTCAATTTCACCCAGAAGTCTATCATACGGTAGACGGTACTTTATTGCTAAAAAATTTCTTGGTTGATATTTCCGGTTTAAATCAAGATTGGACTCCACATTCTTTTATTGAAGAAACGGTAGAAAATTTACAGAACCAGCTAGGAAATGATAAAGTTGTGTTGGGTCTCAGTGGAGGTGTGGATTCTTCGGTAGCCGCAATGTTGTTGCACAAGGCAATTGGCCAAAACTTATATTGCATTTTTGTAAATAATGGGCTCCTCCGGAAAAACGAATTTGAATCAGTGTTGGAGCAATACAAAGGAATGGGATTGAACGTAAAGGGTGTTGACGCTTCAACTCGGTTCCTAAAAGCCCTTGAAGGAGAATCAGATCCTGAAAATAAACGCAAAGCTATAGGTAGAACCTTCATAGAGGTATTTGATGATGAAGCCCATTTAATTGAGGATGTTAAATGGTTGGCTCAAGGTACTATTTACCCAGACGTGATAGAAAGTGTTTCAGCCACTGGTGGACCAAGCGCTACAATTAAAAGCCATCATAACGTAGGTGGGTTACCAGATTTTATGAAATTAAAAGTCGTGGAACCATTGAAATTGTTGTTTAAGGATGAGGTAAGGCGCGTTGGCGCATCTATGCATATGCATACTTCAATTTTGGGAAGACATCCATTTCCTGGACCTGGATTGGCCATCCGTATTTTGGGGGATATTACTGCTGAAAAGGTAAGAATTCTTCAAGAAGTAGATTCCATTTTCATTGAAGGCCTTCGCAAGTGGGATTTATACGATAAGGTATGGCAGGCTGGTGCAATTCTGCTGCCTGTTAATAGTGTTGGGGTTATGGGTGATGAGCGAACTTATGAGCAATGTGTTGCCCTTAGGGCGGTTGAAAGTACTGATGGTATGACAGCAGATTGGGTGAACTTGCCCTATGAATTCCTTCAGAAAATATCTAACGACATTATAAACAAAGTTAAAGGTGTTAACAGGGTTGTTTATGATATTAGTTCAAAACCACCCGCAACAATAGAATGGGAATAATTTTTTGGCATACTATTGGTATAATAAGCTCGTTAGATATTAGATTTGAGTATGCTTAAACCCCAAATTGATTCATAAACCATTATTCAATGAAAAAAATCTTCTTTTTAATCCTATTTCTAGGTCTTATTCATAGCTCCTTATTTGCCCAAAATTATGTTACTCATAGAGTTCAAAAAGGCGAAAACATTGAATCCATTGCAAAAAAATATAGAGTTACACCTTACGATATCTATTTATTGAATCCTGATGCTAAAAAAGGATTGTCTGAGTCGATGATATTGTTAATTCCTACCGAGAAACAAAATACTCCGGTGAAGGAAGTTGAAATTCAAAAAGAGGTTATAGGCTATCGCACCCATAAAGTAAAGCGCAAAGAAACTCTTTATAGTATTGCAAAAGAATATGGGGTTGAAGTTGATGAAATTAAAAAATACAATTCATATCTATATTCAAATAATCTGCGAAAAGGAGATAAGATTAAAATCCCACGTTTTAAACGTGTACTTACGGATGTGCCTTTTGAGGATACCGGTTTTAAAAATTATACGGTTCAACCAAGAGAAGGTAAATGGCGAGTTGCCTATAAATTCGGTATTACTATTCCACAACTTGAGGAATTAAATCCTCAAATGAATGACACCCTTCAACCAGGAGATGTACTGAAAGTTCCTAATCTTGCCACTAACGAAGAAAATATGGTAAATGAACAGTATAATTATTATACGGTTCAGAAGAGTGAAGGCTATATGGCACTGGAGCGAAAATTTGGGGTTACAAAGGAAGAATTGGAAGCCTTAAATCCAGAATTGCTTGAAGACGGACTTAAATTAGGAATGATTTTAAAATTACCTAAAGATGTAACAACAACCCCTGATTTGGAGGATGTTAGAATTACAAAATTGCAATATGGTCTAAATAACTTTGAAACCAAGAAAATTGCGTTGATGCTTCCTTTTAAATTAGATCGTGTTGATACGGATTCGGTTGCTTTGGCCAAATCTGCTATTAGAAATGATGTATTGTTAGGTGTTGCCTTAGATTTTCATACGGGTGTTTTAATAGCTTTAGATTCAGCTAAGCAATTTGGCATTTCCACCCACTTAAAAGTTTTCGATACAAGAAATAGCTCTGCTGGAATTTCAGACATATTATTAAGAAATAATTTTAATGATTATGATGCAGTCATTGGGCCAATGATGGATGCCAATTTCCAAAGAGTTGCTAATGAGCTAAGTAAGGATAATGTTCCTGCAATATCACCCTTAACTATGCCCAAAACTTTAAGGGACAATATGTTTCAAACAGTTCCTTCCAAAGAATTGTTGGAGCAAACCATCATCAATTATTTTAAGAAAGATTCTTCGATAGTTAAGGTGGTAATTATTCATGATGAGGCAAATCAGTCAGTAGCTAACCAACTGCTCTCGGCTTTTCCAGCGGCTAAGGAAATTAAAACAAAAAGGAATAAGGAAGGGAAAGAAATGCTCTACATAGCTGCAGACAATCTAATTGATGTTTTCAGAAATGGAAGGAATTTAGTGTTTTTACAATCCTCTGATGAAGGGTTTATTTCTAATGTTACTAGTATTGTAAATGGTTTCGTGGACGATGAACATGAAATAGTTCTTACAACAACTGACAAAAATTCTGGTTTTGAAGGTGAGAATGTATCCAATGTTCACCTTTCAAATTTAAAGTTTCATTATCCTTCAGTAAACAGATCATTTGATGGTTCTAAAGAAAATAGTTTTATAAGCAAATACCGAAAAATCTATGGTATAGAACCTAATAGGTATGCTATACGTGGTTTTGATTTAACTTTGGATCTGTTGTTGCGTCTTGCCTCAGGTGAAAATTTATACGAAACCGCAGATTCGAGTATTCAGACGGAATATATTGAAAACAAGTTCCGTTACGCGAAAAAAATGTTTGGAGGTTATACGAATGAATCGGTTTATGTCGTTAAGTATGATAATCTTGCCATTGTGCAAGTTGAATAATCATACCTTGGATAAAAACTGAACCTCACCATGTTATTTTTCAGGATTATATTAGGCCTTACATTTCTTTTATGTTCTGTTAATAAAGATAGAGTAATTCCATGGAAGCCGTCCCAAAAGCTAACATGGGCAGATTTTCAGGGGGAGCAAGATGTTCAATCGAAAGCTGCCGCCGTGACCTCTTCAGGTATTACATTTTCATATTCACTTAAACGCCATAACAATAAGATTACAGGTTTCAATGTAATAGTTGAGGCGCATTTTTATCCAGATTACTCTTGGTACAATAAAGATGTAGCCACAAATCATATCTTGTCCCATGAGCAGTTACACTTTGATATTACTGAACTTCATGTGAGGAAGCTTAGACAGCGAATATCTAAATTACCAATAAGTCAAGATGTTAAAAATCAATTAGATGCCCTTCATCAATTGAGTAAACTGGAAATGCAGGAGATGCAATTGTTGTATGATAAACAATCCAAAAATTCAACCAATCGAGAAATGCAACTTTATTGGAATAATTTTATCTCTGAGCGTTTGTACGAATTGGAACGATTCACATCACCAAATTAATTTCCCAAACCACTTATTAATTCAATTATTCTCCTAAAATTATACCAATGCTTCAAAATAATTGGGTTGGTGGGTTTATATGCTAAAAGCGAAAATTTATGGTGAAACTAATAACGAAACTGAGAAAGTTTTTCATTTCTAATTCGTAAATTTGCAGGCGTTTATTAACGCTACATGAGCAATACCACGAAATACGTTTTTGTAACTGGCGGTGTTACCTCTTCTTTAGGAAAAGGAATTATCGCAGCTTCTCTGGCAAAATTATTACAGGCGCAAGGTTATAGAACGACAATCCAAAAATTAGATCCTTATATTAATGTTGATCCGGGCACACTTAATCCATATGAACATGGTGAGTGCTACGTAACGGATGATGGTGCGGAAACGGATTTAGATCTAGGTCATTACGAACGTTTTTTAAACGTGCCTACCAGTCAGAGTAATAATGTTACTACCGGCAGGATTTATCAAAGTGTTATTGAAAAGGAGCGTCGTGGTGAGTTTTTGGGAAAAACGGTTCAAGTAATTCCTCATATTACAGATGAAATTAAAGAACGTATCCAAATTTTAGGCAAATCTGGCGATTATGATATTGTTATAACTGAAATTGGAGGTACTGTTGGTGATATTGAATCTTTACCCTACATAGAGGCAGTTAGGCAACTACGTTGGGATTTGGGTCGTGACAATGCCATTGTTGTTCATTTAACATTAATTCCTTTTTTATCTGCAGCTGGTGAATTAAAAACAAAACCAACCCAACATTCTGTTAAAACTCTTATGGAAAGTGGGGTGCAGGCAGATGTATTGGTATGTAGGACGGAACATGAACTGCCTGAAGATTTGAAACGGAAGTTGGCGCTGTTCTGCAACGTGCAAGAGGAGGCGGTAATTCAATCTATAGATGCGTCCACTATTTATGATGTGCCAAATTTAATGCAGGAACAAGGTTTGGATAAGGTAGTTTTAGAACGTTTGAAATTGCCTGTTTCTGAGCCAGACCTTACCCAATGGAATAATTTTTTGAAGCGACATAAAAATCCAAAAGGAGAGGTAAATATTGGTCTTATTGGTAAATATGTTGAATTACAAGATTCATACAAATCTATCCTTGAAGCTTTTATACATGCTGGTGCAGAGAATGAAGTTACTGTAAATGTCCATAGCATTCATTCTGAATTTCTAACTCCTAACAACGTTAAGAATAAATTGAAGGGATTAGATGGTATTTTGGTTGCTCCCGGTTTTGGCGAACGAGGAATAGAGGGTAAAATTATGGCAATTCGCTATGTTCGAGAAAATGGTATTCCATTTTTAGGAATTTGTTTGGGTATGCAGATGGCAGTTATAGAATTTGCTAGAAATGTACTTCAATATAAAGATGCCAATTCTACTGAAATGAATAAGGATACTCCTTACCCAGTAATAGATTTAATGGAATCCCAAAAATCTATTACTAATATGGGTGGGACCATGCGCCTTGGTGCATGGGAGTGTACTTTAAAACCTGGAAGTAAAGTGGCTAATTTATACGGTTCTGAAACGATAAAAGAACGACATAGACACCGCTATGAATTCAATAATAGCTACAGAAAGGAATTTGAAGCAAAAGGTTTAATACCAACAGGTTTAAATGAGGATACAGATCTTGTGGAAATCGTCGAATTAAATAATCACCCTTGGTTTGTGGGCGTACAATACCACCCAGAATATAAAAGTACTGTTGCCAACCCACACCCATTATTTGTGGCTTTTGTTAAAGCTTCTCTAGAATACCAAAAGAACAAAAAGGGTGTCACTATGGCACAAAATAAATAATGGTTAGAGTTTTGCTAGAGCCATTCAATACTTTAGACTTATTTGTATTTGATTTAGTGTAAATGGAAGAAAAGAAATTTGATTTAAATTCCTTTATTGGTTTTATACTGATTTTTGGAATTTTGGTATATATGTTATACCGCAATCAGCCGACTCCAGAAGAATTGGCAGAACAAGAAAAGCAAAAACAAGAACAAGTAGAGCAAGAAAAGCAGGATACTTCAGCTAATTCTCAGGTTGCAAACTATCGAGATTCTACGAATGTTGTTTCAGACTCCCTAAAATTAGAACAACTTAAAGGTCAGTTAGGGTCATTCGCATATTCAGCAAGTTTGCCATCTGCAAATGATAAACAAACCGTTGTTGAAACCGATTTGTTGAAATTAACCTTCAGCAATAAGGGTGGGTATTTGTCTGAGGTCATGTTGAAGAAATACCACAATTATGATTCAATCCCAATTTACATTATTAAAGATGGGAATGCAGAATTTAATCTAACGTTTGGTACAACGGATAATCGTACACTAAATACGGCTAATCTTTATTTTCAACCAGAGATTACAAATAACGGGGACAATACCATTGTAACCATGAGGTTAAAAGCCAGTGAGCAGCAATACTTGGAATATCGCTATGAGCTACAGCCAGACAATTATATGATGGGCTTTTCAATTAGGTCGCAAGGTCTGAGTAACGTCATCAATGGTAGTCAGGAAATCGATTTAAATTGGGGTATTTCAACCTATAGACATGCAAGGAGTATCTCTTACGAAAATCGTTATACAGAATTAGTATATGAATATGAAGATGGTAAAGATGATTATTTGGGCCAAAGTGAAGTTACAGAAACCACGGAGTCAGATATAACTTATGTTGCTTATAAACAACATTTCTTCACTTCTGTTCTGCTTTCGGAGACACCTTTTAAAACAGGTTATTTGAAATCTGAAAACCTGGTTAAGGATGAAGAAATTGATACTGTGTTCACTAAACGATTTAAGGCCAAACTTCCATTAGAATTACAGGCAGGTGAACTCAATAAACAAATGGATTGGTATTATGGTCCTTCAGATTATAAAATCTTGAATAGTTATGACCGTAACCTTGATGAAATCTTACCGCTTGGTTGGGGTATCTTTGGTTGGATTAACAGATACATATTCATTCCCGTATTTGGATTCCTAAGTTCATTCTTGCCTTATGGTATTGCAATAATTGTACTTACGATTTTGGTAAGAATAATAATGTCTCCGGTAACCTACAAATCTTATTTGTCTCAGGCTAAAATGAAGGTTATAAAGCCAGAAATTGCTGAGATTAATGAGAAATATAAGGACAATGCCATGAAAAAACAGCAAGAAACAATGGCGCTATATGGGAAAGCCGGTGTAAATCCAATGGCCGGTTGCTTGCCTGCATTAATGCAGTTGCCTGTATTTTATGCCTTGTTTCAGTTTTTTCCTTCAGCCTTCGATTTAAGGCAAAAAAGCTTCTTGTGGGCAGATGACTTATCATCTTATGATACTATAGCAAAATTGCCATTCCATATACCATTTTATGGGGATCATGTTAGTTTATTCCCATTATTGGCATCTTTAGCTATTTTCTTTTATATGCGGATGACAACTGGTCAACAAGTGGCGTCACAACCTACACAAGAAGGTATGCCAGATATGGGCAAAATGATGAAGGTTATGATATACATTTCCCCAGTCATGATGCTATTTTTCTTCAACAATTATGCTTCTGGACTTAGTTTATATTATTTTGTTTCCAACTTAATTACAATTGGTATTATGTTGGTGATCAAAAATTATATTATTGACGAAGACAAAATCCATAATAAGATTCAAGAAAATAAGAAGAAGCCCAAGAAACAAAATAAGTTTCAAAGAAAAATGCAAGAAATGATGGAGCAAGCGGAGCAACAGAAAAAAAATCAAAAACGCAAATAAAAAAAACACCCCTCTATTTGGGGTGTTTTTTTTTTCATAGCAATTTTTAAATTATTATAATTCTGGCAGTATTACTTTGTCAATGGCGTGAATAACTCCATTAGAAGTTTGTACATCTACAGCAACTATATTGCTAACTCGATCGTTTGCATCAGTTAGAGTTGCTCCACCAGTAACGTCAGCGGTGATATCACCTCCTAATGTTGTTACTGTCATATTATCCGTCAAACTTGAAGATCGTACGTTGGCATCAGCAACTACATGATAAGTTAAAGTCGATCTTAAAGTAGGCTCATCAATATCTGATAAAGAAGTCAATTCCAGTTCTGTTAGTAAATCGGTGAAAGCAGTATTTATAGGAGCAAAAACCGTAAACTCAGCATTAGGATTAGATAAAATAGATACAAAATCAGTATTAAGGTCGCTTCTTGTTAAGGCATCGACCAATACAGCAAAATTTGGATCGGCTGTTGCGAAGGTCACCACATTAGGCAATCCAATAACGGCATCGACTATATGAATGGTTCCATTTGAAGCCATAACATCAGCAGTGATTACGTCAGACCCACCATTAAAAGTAACGCCTCCGTTTGTGTTGAAGTATAAACTCAAATTATTATTGCCTGGAGAGGCAGTAGATAAAGTGGTAGTATATCCTGCTCCTAGAGTAGCCAAATCACCTGATCTAACTGTGCCAGAAATGACATGATTCAATAAAATCTGGGTTAATGCTTCAATAGGAACGTCATCTAGACTTGCATAGCCATTCGCCGATAAAAAGGCATTGAAAGCATCATTTGTTGGCGCTAACACCGTAAAAGGACCATTACCACTTAACACTGAGACTAAGTTTCCGTCGGCAGCTTGTAAAGCAGCGACCAATGTAGATAATTGTGGAGTATCCAAGGCTACATCTACAATAGTCATAGATTCATTTGAAGCTCCATCGTCATCATCGCTACAGGCTGTTATGGCGGAGGACGCAACAATTAATATGAAAATTTTGAAAGTAAATAATAATTTTTTCATGATTTTTGGGTTAAATGTTTATAGCAATTTATTTCTGTTTAACAAATCTATAAAATGATTAAACAAAATATTCTTTTAGGTACTTTATTTATCAGTATTTTAACAACCTCTTTTTCTCAAACATCTAAAAATCAATTAGATGAAAATAATAGGAGACATGGTTTTTGGACAAAGAATTATGAAAATACGGACCAAGTTCGTTATGAAGGACAATTTGAGCATGGAAAAGAAACAGGGGAATTTAAATTTTACAAGTTAGTTTCGGGCAAAAGTGTTTTAACCGCCACTAAGAATTTTGATTTAAGCACAGGGATTGCTGATGTAGTTTTCTTGGCTTCCGATGGAAAAAAAATAAGCGAAGGAAAAATGAAGGGGAAACTTTATATAGGTGCTTGGGTTTATTACCATAAAGACAACAATAATATAATGACCTCTGAATTATATGATAATGAAGGGAAATTAGAAGGGGAGCGTAAGGTTTTCTATCCTGATGGAAAAATTGCGGAAATTGCGTTATATAAGAATGGGCAGTTGGAGGGTAAAAGCAAGGTATTTGCTGAAAATGGGATTTTGATTAAGGAATTCACATATAAAAATGGTCTGTTACACGGTCCTAGTGCCTTTTATAATGATCAAAAGGAACTTTTGGCTGAAGGTAATTATCGCAATAATCAAAAAACAGGGGTTTGGAAATATTATGAAAATGGCGAATTGAAAGATGAAAAGGACTTTACAGTTTATAGCAAAAATCCCATTAAGCAGTAAGGGCAAATAAAAAGTTTCGACATAAACCAACAGCAACCAAAAAGGGTGCTGTTTTTTATTAGTAATTTTGCCGAAATTTAGTGGCTCTTAGTTATTTATTAAAATGAAACGGGTAATAGTAGGACTTTCTGGAGGAGTAGATTCAAGCGTAGCAGCCTATCTTTTAAAGGAAGAGGGTTACGAAGTTATTGGGCTATTCATGAAAAATTGGCACGATGATTCCGTTACAATTAGTGATGAGTGTCCTTGGTTAGAGGATAGCCATGATGCAATGATGGTGGCCGAAAAACTTGGTATACCATTTCAGACTATAGACCTAAGTGGCCCATATAAAGAGCGTATCGTGGACTATATGTTCAATGAGTACCAAAATGGAAGAACTCCTAATCCGGATGTGCTGTGTAATAGAGAAATTAAATTTGATGTATTTCTTAAAATTGCCATGGATTTGGGGGCTGACTATGTTGCTACTGGCCATTATTGTCGAAATGACAAGACTCAAAAGGAAAATGGTACTGTTTATAGATTGCTTTCTGGTGTAGATAGAAATAAAGATCAATCGTATTTTCTTTGCCAATTGTCTCAAGAACAACTTTCAAAATCTCTTTTTCCAATAGGCCATTTAACCAAACCAGAGGTTAGAGAGATTGCCACCAAATTAAATCTTGTAACCGCTGAAAAAAAAGATTCTCAGGGTTTATGTTTTATAGGTAAAGTTAGACTTCCAGATTTTCTTCAACAAAAGTTGAAACCTATTAAAGGTTCTATTATTGAAATTCCAGATGATTCTGTTAAGTATAGTGGATCTGAAAAAACATTTAATGATAAAGAGAAGGAATTAGCCTATTTATCTTCTAAAATTGATTACGATCTAACTGATGGAATAAAAGTGGGAGAACATCAGGGTGCGCATTTTTTTACTATCGGACAGCGCAAAGGTCTAGCAGTGGGAGGAACACCTGAACCCTTATTTGTAATCGACACAGATGTTGAAACGAATACTATTTATACAGGGCAAGGAAAAAATCACCCTGGTTTGTATAGGAAAGCATTATACGTTAAGGGTCCTGAAGAGCATTGGATTCGTGAGGATCTTCAATTATCAGAGGGTGCCAGTATGGGTGTAATGGCACGGATTCGTTATCGTCAACCACTACAAGCTGCAACCCTGTATAAGACTTTTCATGGTTTATATGTTGAGTTTGAAGAATTGCAATCTGCAATTACTCCCGGACAATTTGTTGCGTGGTATAAAGATGATGAGTTAATAGGATCCGGAGTAATTTCTTAAATTGCCATAAAATCCTAAATCTAATTGTTGAAAAACCTAATTATCTTTTCATTTCTACTTTTGCTTTCCCAGTTTGGCTATGCCCAGGTTGTAGAAGAGGCATGGGTTTATTTTACAGATAAACCAGATGTAGTTAATTCTATTTCAAATCCGAGTTCTATATTAACCCAAAGGGCAATAGATCGTAAGCAACGATTTGGTATTGCAATAGATGAACGAGATGTGCCAGTTAATGAAGCGTATATAAGTAATTTAAAGTTGCAAACTGGTATAGCAGTTATGGCCAAATCTAAATGGATGAATGCTGTACATGTAAGGGGGACTGAGACTAATGTGAACAATTTGTTGAATTTATCCTATGTTGACCATATTGAATTCGCAAAGAATAAAATTAGTTCTGGTAATAGAGTTGGATCCTCGACAAATAAGTTTGATGTTGAAGACACCCAAATTACTTTTGATTATGGTTATGCTGCAAATCAAGTTGAGATGATTGCTCTAGACCAATTGCACGAATTAGATTTTACAGGAACCGGTTTAATAATTGCCGTTCTCGATTCAGGGTTTCCCAATGTGAATACCCTATCTGCCTTTTCAAGATTAAGGAATAATAATGACCTCTTAGGAGGGTATAATTTCGTTAACCGTTCCACAAATTATTATGATAGTACTCTTGATGGTCATGGCATTGCTGTATTAAGTACCATGGCAGCATATATTCAAAATAATTATGTTGGCACAGCTCCAGATGCATCTTATTATCTATTTATAACAGAAGATGTTATTACAGAAACACCTGTGGAAGAAAGTTATTGGGTTGAAGCAGCTGAAAGAGCAGATAGCTTAGGCGTTGATGTAATAAATTCTTCTTTAGGTTATTTTGACTTTGATGATAGTAGGTACGATTATACTCCAAGTGAAATGGACGGTAAAACTGCATTCGTTACTCGTGGAGCTGCAATTGCCGCTGAAAAAGGTATATTAGTTGTTATTTCCGCCGGTAATTCAGGATATGACCTTGCGGGAACAATTACTGCTCCTGCAGATGCAGAAAATGTTTTTTCAATTGGGGCTGTTAATGCAGATGGAACAAGAACTACTTTTAGTTCTGTGGGTTCGTCCAACCAACCATCCATTAAACCGGATGTTATGGCTCAGGGAGGAATTGCCACACTTGTTAATAAAAATGGAAATGTAGTCGGTGGTAATGGAACTTCCTTTAGTTCTCCAATAATAGCTGGTGCAATAGCATGTCTAATGCAAGCTTTTCCAAACTTATCGCCAGATCTTATAAGAGAAAAAATAAGGGAGAGTGGGGATAATGCCGATTCGCCTGATTTCCTATATGGATATGGCATTCCTAATTTCTTTACAGCATTTTCTAATTTGTTATCTACAGAAGTATTCGACAAATCTTTAATAAGGGTTTTTCCTAATCCTGCGCAAGACTTTATTACTCTAGTTGGGTTACATAATTCCACAACAACGTCAATTGATCTGTTTTCAATAACAGGTGAAACCATAATGAAATATAATGTTGATGATTCTGAAGTAAGAATTGATTTATCTAATTTTTCTGTTGGATTATACTTTTTGAAAGTTAAAACTGATTTTGGTGAGAACACTTTTAAAATAGTGAAACATTGATGGGAAATCGTATTTGCTCACTTTTTGATATTCAATATCCTGTAATTCAAGCAGGGATGGTTTGGAATAGTGGTTGGCGACTTGCGTCTGCGGCTAGTAATTCTGGTGTTCTTGGGTTGATTGGTGCAGGTTCCATGTATCCAAATGTTTTACGTGAACATATTCAAAAATGCAAAAAGGCTACCTCTAAACCTTTTGGAGTGAATGTACCAATGTTATATCCAGATATTCAGGAAATTATGGATATAATTGTTGGAGAGGGTGTGAAAATAGTATTTACTTCTGCTGGAAATCCTAAGATTTGGACAAAGTGGTTAAAAGAAAAAGGGATTACGGTTGTTCATGTGGTAAGTAGCGTGAAATTTGCATTAAAGGCACAAGAGGCTGGCGTGGATGCTGTCGTTGCCGAAGGTTTTGAGGCTGGTGGACATAACGGTAGGGAGGAAACTACGACGTTTACGCTTATTCCTATGGTTAAACAGGAAATAGAAATACCATTAATTGCGGCAGGCGGAATTGCCAATGGAAAAGGAATGCTAGCAGCAATGGTTTTGGGAGCTGATGGTGTTCAAATTGGAAGTCGATTTGTAGCCAGTGAGGAATCTTCAGCCCATCAAAAATTCAAACAATTGGTTGTTGATGCGAAAGAAGGAGATACTCAGCTCACTTTAAAAGAACTTGCTCCCGTAAGACTTTTAAAAAATAAATTCTATCAAGAAATTATGGAATTGTATAAATCGAGTCCAACATCCGAGGAATTAAAGGCATTATTAGGCAGGGGAAGGGCCAAAAAAGGTATGTTCGAAGGCGATCTTGAAGATGGTGAACTTGAGATTGGCCAGATTGCTGGTTTAATAAATGATATTCAACCAATAAATGCTATTGTCGACGAGATTATAAATGAGTTTCAGCAAGAGAGGAAAAGTATCCTAAACGGAGAAAAATTCAGATTTTAATTTGATCGCAAAATATATAAAAAGGGAGACGAATCTCCCTTTTATAATTGAAACTCAATAACAAATTAATTTTTAAATCCCTCTAAAATAAATAGCTAAAAAGTTCCCATTTTATCATGAAATCTGATGATATCAGATAGAATTCTCAAGGATTATCACAAATTTATCAATTTCTTATTTTTTTAGACTATTTCTTCGTTCTAACTTATTAACATATAGTTGAATGACATAATAATTGGTTCATTCTATATTGAAACTATATGCCAATTTCATATTTGCCTAGAAAACTTACCTTTGCACCTCTCTTAATTAAAGTCAAGGTTGGTCTTAACACAATATACTAAAGAATTCAAATACAATTGGAGACTTGCCTCCCCAGTAATGTTAGGGATGCTGGGTCACACCTTTGTTAGTTTCGTTGATAATATTATGGTTGGTCAACTCGGAACAGCCGAATTGGCAGCTGTATCCTTGGGTAATTCCTTTATGTTTATAGCAATGTCAATAGGTATTGGGTTTTCAACCGCAATAACACCACTAATTGCAGAGTCTGATGCAGCCGGAAATAAACCTTATGGTAGGAATTTATTTAAACACGGACTTGTTCTCACAACTATTTTGGGGTTACTTCTCTGTACAATGGTTTTGGTTGCTAAGCCGTTAATGCATTTAATGAAACAACCTAAGGAAGTTGTTCAATTAGCTATACCATATTTAAATATTGTTGCAGTTTCATTGATATTTTTGGTCATTTTCCAAGGATTCAAGCAGTTTAGTGATGGACTTTCCTTAACCAAGCCGCCTATGTTTGCTACTCTATTAGCCAACGTAATTAATATCATCTTAAATTATGTTTTAATTTTTGGAAAATTTGGATTTCCAGAAATGGGAATCGTAGGGGCTGGTATAGGGACTTTAATTTCGAGGATAATAATGGTGATGTATTTATGGTTGTTATTGGATAGATATCAAAAATCTAAATACTACGTTGAAAAACTTCGGCATTTTAATTTTGATAAGGGCATAACCAAAAAATTGATAAATCTGGGCACCCCCTCATCAATGCAGATGTTCTTTGAAGTTGCCATTTTTACGGCGGCTATATGGTTGAGTGGTTTGCTTGGTAAAAATCCACAAGCAGCCAACCAAATTGCATTAAACCTTTCAAGTATGACTTTTATGGTTGCGACAGGTTTAAGTGTTGCTGCAATGGTTAGGGTTGGAAATCAAAAGGGACTAAGGGATTATCCAGAGTTGAGACGAATTGCTTTTTCATTATTTCTTATGGGTCTTCTTTTTGCAATTGTTTTTGCTCTCATTTTCTATTTAGGGCATAATATTTTACCGCATTTGTATTTGGATATGAAAGACGTGGCGAATCAATCAGATAATATGGAGGTAATAGCGATAGCATCTAACCTACTTATTGCTGCAGCTATTTTTCAAATAAGTGATAGTTTGCAGGTTATAGGGTTAGGTGCGCTAAGAGGTCTACAAGATGTAAAAATTCCAACTATAATTACCTTTATAAGTTATTGGATAATAGGTTTTCCTATAAGCTTCTATTTTGGTAAAGAAGACCGTTTTGGGAGTTTTGGTATCTGGATGGGTCTATTGGCCGGATTAACCGCTGCAGCAATTTTATTATTCATTAGGTTTAATAAATTGTCCAATAACCTGAAAACCCAACAATCTATCTAAATGAGGTTTTTCGACATAGCAGACAATGTTAATTATCTATCTTTGTTTTAATATATAGCTTCAAAAAATGGAATTGCCAAAATTTTTAATGGGGGATAATACCGACTTTCCAAATGCCATTTTTATCATTCATACCGATTATCCTCGTTTTATCATTAATTTGGAAAATGATGAAGTTGAGTGGTTAGAGGAATTTGATGCACAGGATAAGCGAGATTTGGAGGATGAAATGCCCAATTTAATTCAAGCTGCCTCAGAATTTTATGACAGGGAAATTAATAGATACGATCTTGAATGATTGAAAAATTGTTGGAATTCGATACAGAGCTTTTCATTTATTTGAACAACCTGGGTTCCACAAATTGGGATGCCTTCTGGATGGCATATACCAGTAAATTTAATTGGATTCCACTTTATGCCATTTTACTGTATCTTCTTTATAAGCAGTTAGGACTTAAGCCGCTTTTGGTAACCATCGTTGTGGTTGCTGCGATGGTATTATTTACAGATCAAATAACAAATCTATTTAAGCATGGATTGCAACGGCCAAGGCCTTGTCAGTTAGATGAATTAGCAGATAAAATAAGACTAGTGAAGAGTAGTTGTGGAGGTCGATATGGGTATTTCTCAGGACACGCTTCTAATTCAATGGCTCTTGCCGTATTTATAGGTTTTATGCTCCGCTATAGATTTAAATATTTAAAGTGGATACTTATTGTTTGGGCATTTTTAATGGCCTATAGTAGAGTTTATATAGGAGTTCATTATCCCTTGGATATTCTTAGTGGTATGATTTTCGGTGCCATGTGTGGATATGGTTTTTACAAACTCAATCTATATCTTATCAAAAAATTTGTTAGCGTAGGCTAATCTTATATAAGGCAGCTTTAAGCCTTTTCTTATAGGTTGAGCTGGAAGAATCTGTCGTTTGATTAAAGTCAAAAGTTTCCAATAATTTCATATTGAAGGTTTTAGAAATGAAATCTTTTTCAATATCATTTCTATATTCGGAAATAATCAATACCTCTTTATTCGATAAATTTTTAGTATCTAAAGCAGGTAATTTCTTTCCATAATACCATATAAACTCAGGCGAAAGAGGGGGTAAGCCATAGATGTTTTCATCAGACTCATTTAAGTTTCTAAACGATTCCTTAGCCTTTGCAATATTGGTGTCTTCACTTTTTAAAATTAGGGGCGCTGTTGAAGCTATCGCCATTAGAAAAACTATACTTAATAACGTAAGTTGTTTCACATTGAATTTTACAAGATAGAGCGCAGATACACTACCAATTGCCAATACAATTACTGATGTAAATATTAACCAATAATTATCAATATGAAGCTCAGAATTAATAAACCAAATTGCTATTGGTAAAACAAGGGCTAAAATTGTTATAAGACCAAAATGAAGGTAGATAGGTAATTTTTCCAATCTATTTAATTTCTTTCCATGGTCTATTGCATATTGTATGTAATTGCTGATTGTTAAGCTTAAAGGGATTAAAACCGGCATTAGGTAACGCGATTTTTTCTCTGGAATTACGGAAAGGAATATTACCGCTAATATGGTCCACCACCAGACAAATTTATAATATTTGGTATGTTTTACTTTGTTTTTCAAATGGGGGTACAATAAACTCATTAGTGCTGGTATGGTCCACAATCCACTTTGTGTGAAAAAGCTCCAGTAATAATAAAATGGACGCACGTTATAGGAAGACCAATTGGAGGTTTCTTTACTTGCGATGGCCTCAATCGTAAAAGGGTCTTCCAATCTTACATACAAGTACCACAAACTTCCGAAGGCTAATCCTAAAAGCATTAGTAGGAAGAATATCAAAATTCTTTTCTTTATGAAATCTCCGCCATAATTAATTATTAGGCTAATTAAAAAAGGCAGCAATAATGCATAGTATGGGATTGGACCTTTACTCAAAAATGCCCCTGCCGCAAAAAGAATAACTCCCAATATAGCCGCTACACGAAGATCTGTGGATTGAATAAAGACTAATCCAAAATAAAGGGATATTGTCATAAATGTGTGCGCATAAATATCCCAAGGGGCTTCTATAACTATAGCCAATACATAAAAAGACGTAACTGTTATTATTGAACCTAACAGGCTTAATCTGTAATCTTTAGTTAATAAAAAGGAGATCTTGTTACAGAAAATGCCAAGTAAAATAACCATTAAAAGGGCTGGCAATCGCATTGCAAAAGAAGTTATACCAAATATTGAGGCTGAGATAGCACTAAACATGGTTGGCAGAGGAGGTTTTTCATATCGTGCCTCACCGTTCATTGTAGTTAAAAGCCAATTCCCATCCGTTAACATTTCACGAGCTGTCACAAAATTTCTGGCTTCCATGATGCTCACTGGGAGAGTTGCCGACGCACCAAGGCCAATTACTAATACAATAATTGCTATAGTAAGTTTTGGATGGTATTTAAATAACCTAATCATCAGTCCTCCTTGAAATAATTATGTTCCTGGCATAAATAAAAGAACCTAAGCCATGGCCTAAAAATAAGACAGGATCTTTCCTGAATATGGCATAAAGCAAAATTAAACTAGAACCCAGCAGACTCAATATCCAAAAACCAAGCGGCAAATGGGATTCCTTTTTACGCTCAGAATGTGCCCATTGGTAAATAAATCGAAAGGTGAAAATAATCTGTGAAACGATACCTAAAATTAGAAGCCATAAAGGAATTTTTTCATTTTTGAATAGTAATTCAACATCAATCGAATTATTATTGAAATAGAAAATGCCAATAAATACTGGGACTAAAAAGAGAAGAACCCTAACAAGTCTTGGTATTTTTTGCCACTGTCCCTGTAATTGTAGATTTCTTATGTAAATGAAATAGGTCAAACCTTGACCTAGCATAATGGCAAAATCGTTTCTAAAATAGCCATATATAAATAGTAGGAAGGAAGCAACTAAACTTAAAACCCAAAACAGAGATGGTGTGACAACCTTTTTTTGTTTCTCCGAAGAAATCCATTGTACGATAAGCCGTGAAGAAAATAATATCTGCGCCAAAAAGCCAATACCGAATATTATGGCGTCACTCATAGGCTTTTATCTCCCACATTATAATTTATGTATTTCTTTTTCATCCAGAGAAAGGCAAAACAATCGATAAGGGGTCCTAAAAGTCTATTCCATAAACCAAATTTTGCCTTGCCAGCAATACGAGGATAATGCCTTACCGGAACTTGTATGATTTTTCCATTTTGTAACATTACCATGGCAGGCAAAAAACGATGTAATCCTTTAAACATGGGTATTTTCTTCGCAACGTCTGTTTTTATAATTTTTAAAGGGCAACCCGTGTCATCCATTCCATCGTGCGTGAAGGCTCTGCGAATACCGTTTGCTATTTTTGAGGATATATTTTTGGTAAAACTATCTTTTCGATCCGTACGATTACCTGTAACCAAATCGTGAGTGCCAATATGTTCCAAAAGTAAATTGAAATCTTCAGGATTGGTTTGCAAGTCTGAATCTATATATCCAGTTAAGGAGGTGTTTGAATAATCGAACCCTGCTTTTATTGCAGCACTTAATCCTCTATTTTCTTTGAATGAAATGAACTTAAACCTTGAATCTCTTTGGTTTATAGCCTTAATTAATTCTAAGCTTTTGTCTTTAGAGCCATCATTTACCAATAAAACAAAAGTCTTTATAGGTGCATTGTCTATATAGTTTTTTAATTCAGTTTCAACTCTCTTAAGATTTGCTTCCTCGTTGTAAACCGGTACAACTATGGTTAGTTGGTGTTCCATGAATGCCTTTATGCAAGTACAAATGTATTCTTTTTATCTTAAGACAGACTTTATGAATTCTAAAGAAATGTTGTTTCTTTGTGGTTTAATTAATGAACTTCTTTAAGGTCGACAGTTGTTGAACTTATCTTAGGTTATTAAATTCTTCAGATGAATATTCTTGTTACCGGTGCGGCTGGATTTATTGGATCACACACAGCTGAAAGATTGCGACAATTAGGTCATAACGTAATAGGTTTAGACAATTTCAATAACTATTATTCTATAGAATTGAAACGATTAAATGCCAAATCTATAGAAGACGCTGGTGTAGAAATATATGAGGCAGATTTGAGGGACCCTGATTTTGGAAAAAATTTGACGAAGGATATTGATTATATTTTTCATTTTGCTGCCCAACCTGGTATCTCTTCTACATCATCCTTTGAGGATTATTTTTCCAACAACTTTATTGCTACCAAAAATCTCATTGATTTCGGATTAAACTGTACGGATTTAAAAATGTTCGTTAATATAGGTACTTCCTCAATTTATGGTCTTGAAGCTACAAGTCCAGAAAATGTAGCCCCGAAACCCGCATCATTTTATGGGGTAACAAAATTGGCAGCAGAGCAATTGGTCCTTCAAAAGAGTAGGGAAAAGCAAATGAAAGCTTGTTCTTTACGTCTATATTCAGTAATAGGTCCACGGGAGAGGCCTGAAAAAATGTATACCAAATTAATTGATTTGGGCCTAAAAGGTGAACCATTTCCATTGTTTGAAGGTAGTGACAGCCATTTACGAAGTTTTACTTATGTAGGTGATATTGTGGATGGCGTTGTATCTGTAATAGGTAAGGAAGATGAAATTGACGGGGAAATCTTTAACATAGGTACAGAAGTTGAACATACAACTCAAGAAGGGATTGAAGCCGTTGAACAAGTATTAGGCAAATCCATTGAAATTAAAGTCGTTCCTAAACGAGCTGGAGACCAATTGAGAA
Organism: Aegicerativicinus sediminis; assembly: GCF_015476115.1. Taxonomy (GTDB): domain Bacteria; phylum Bacteroidota; class Bacteroidia; order Flavobacteriales; family Flavobacteriaceae; genus Aegicerativicinus; species Aegicerativicinus sediminis. The sequence continues at coordinate 2,939,372 of NZ_CP064295.1, forward strand.
CAAAGGCTAATATTGATAAGGCTCGAAAGATTTTAAATTATAATCCTCAAACAAGCTTAATTGAAGCTGTTGAGGCACAGGTGGAATGGTTTAAGACAAATTTTGTAGACTAAGTAAATAGTCTGCAGCTTCAAAGGCTGTTATTTTTCCTTCCTTTAGTAAAGATTTTTGTTGTTTAAAGGCTTCCTTAATAACTGGGCTTTCATAAAACTTATCATAAAGGTGTTGTTCAACAGTATGTTTTAACCAAAATAGTTGTTGCTGAAATCGCTTTTCTTGGAAAAAACCTGATTTCTTAACATGTTCAACATAATCTGAAATTACCTTATCGATTTCGGAAATGCCTTCATTATTTATGGCACTTGCCAATAGAACTTCAGTTATAAAATTACTTTCTTTTGCCGGAAGAAGATGCATGGCCCTTTTAAATTCGGTTTGGGCTAATTTGGCTCTCTTTAAGTTATCACCATCAGCTTTATTGATTACTATTAGATCAGCCATTTCCATTATTCCCCGTTTAATGCCTTGGAGCTCATCTCCTGCATTGGATAATTTTAATAGCAAAAAGAAATCCACCATACTATGAACCATAGTTTCGCTTTGTCCAACGCCAACGGTTTCAATGATTAGATAATCAAATCCAGCAGCTTCACATAACAAAATTGTTTCTCTGGTTTTTCTTGCAACTCCTCCGAGTGCAGTTCCAGCCGCTGTTGGTCTTACAAATACATTATCCCTTTTTACAAGGGTCTCCATTCGGGTTTTATCGCCCAAAATACTTCCTTTGCTAATAGAACTGCTAGGGTCTACCGCCAATACAGCGACTTTTTTGCCATTATCAACCAAAAAGTTACCATAACTTTCTATAAAGGTACTTTTACCAACTCCAGGAACTCCAGTAATTCCTATCCGAATAGATTGGCCAGTTTTAGGCAAACATCTATTAACAATAAGTTTAGCGGATTCCTTATCTTTTGGATTACTGCTTTCAACCAAAGTAATGGCCTTACTCAGGGCAGTAATGTTTCCTTCAAATAATTGTTTGGTTAGTTGTTCGACTGAACTTTTGGTTTTTCTTTTTGCCTTTAAAGATTTAGCGAGAAGCGCATTAATTTCTTGGGGATCTTCAATTCCTTCTACTTCATCAATGGCCGATGTTCGCTTTTTTTTGGACACTAGTTTAATCTAAAAGAGGGTCTTTTAAAACATCCAATGGCACTTCAATTTTTGTGGTTTCCCAAGCCATTGTCATTTTAATATTCCCTGTAGTATTGTTAAAGCCTATAGTAAATTGTTCCACTTCAGTATCTATTTGCTCGGAAGGAACTGTAACATTAAGATAATCAAATTCTGGTTCACGCATTGGGTTCATGTGCTCATCCACTCCCCAAGGATATTGTTTGGTGTTAAAAATAACCTGCCAGGTAGAATCTGTGGGAACTGTCCATAATGTATATTCGCCAGCCGGCAATTCATAATTCTTAATTATAAGATTTTTATTGGTAGAAAAGGTAGTTGCCTCATTCGCTCCAGTTCTCCAAACCTCTCCATACGGGACTAATCCTCCAAATATTAATCGGTCTCGTTTATAGGGCCGGTTATAAAAAACCGTTAATTTTAAATCATTTAATTTATATTCAACCGTATCCTTGGGACTTAATCTCCTATCAAAAATATTCTCGACGAAGTAATTATATAGAAATAATCCAACTGCAACAAAAATCAAAAAGATTAATACACCTCTCAAGAATTTATTCATTTCCTATTGTTTAAATTTAATGGTTGTGAAGTGTATAACACCTCATAATTTCAAGCCGTAAAGATACATTTTATGTTTTACCGCTAAATGAGCTTAACGCGAATTTCAACAAAATCTGATAAAATCATATTTTTTTTGAAATTTTTGCCACACTGCCAAAAGTGCATCGTCTTTATAGTGAACTAAACCAAGAACCAAAAGAACCGCTAGCGAATGCTTCAGCCTGACATAATCGAAAGGTGCAAGAATAATGATCGTACAGCTCAAATGAATTTGTACCGTCAATATTGTAACGGAATGTATTTAGTGGCTATGCGCTTTGTAAAGGATAGTATGGAGGCAGAAGATGTTGTTCAGGAATCATTTATAAAGGCATTTGCAAAAATCGATCAATTCGAAGCTGAGGTGTCTTTTGGGGCTTGGTTGAAACGTATCGTTATCAATAAATGTATCGACCAGCTGAAGGCTCGTAAAAAACAGTTGCTAGAGCTCAGCGAAATTCACCTGAAGGTAGTTGATGATTATGAGGACGAATGGTTTGTTGACGATTGCATAACCATTGAGGATGTTAAGGAGGTAATTGACGAGTTACCGGAAAAATATCGAATGGTTTTGATGCTTTATCTCATCGAAGGGTATGACCATCAAGAAATTTCTGAAATACTAAATATTACAGAAGTAGCTTCAAGGACACAGCTTTCAAGAGGGAAAATTAAATTACAGGAACGTTTAAAAGAGATTAAACATGTCAAAGGATATTAGAGAAATGTTCAAGAATTCCAAACTGGAAGATCAGCAGATTAAAATGCCGGTTGGCCATGAGGAGCGATTTTTACAACGGTTAAATGACTTTCAACCTAAAGTTAAGAAGTTGCAATCATGGATGTGGTTAAAAATTGCAGCATCACTAATAGTGTTTTTAGGGATTGGATATTTTGCAATTAATGAATTTGGCAATAATTCCAATGTGGATGCAAGTCCGGCCAACCAGGTGGTGGATGCTAAAAATACTGATGATGACAACCTTAAAACTTTAGGAGATGTCTCTCCAGACCTAAAGAAAGTCGAAGATTATTATATGGCCGCTATTAACACTGAGTTGTCCGGTATGAAAATGAACAATGAGAACAAGGATCTCATTGACGGCTACCTAAAGAGGCTGGAAGAATTGAATAAGGAATATACTAATCTCAACAAAGAACTTACAGAGAACGGTCCTAACGAATTAACGGTTAATGCCCTTATAGATAACCTAAAACTCCGTTTGAATTTACTTTTAAGATTAAGGGAACAGCTTAAAAGTTTAGGAATTACAGACGAAACTGAATCAATTAGTTAAAACGAACAGAACCAATGAAAACAATTAAATCAATAAGATTATTAACCTTAACCATGCTTTTTGCAAGTATTGCTACCATGTCCTTGGCACAGGAGAAGATCAATAAGGTCTCGCAGAGCATTAAGGTGAATAGCGACGTTGTTATCGATCTCAACACTAACTATGTGCAAATTGAGGTGGATACCTGGAACCGTAATACGGTTGAAATTGAAGCTTTTGTTGAAAGTGAAAAGCTTTCCAAGGAAGAATTGAAAGAAGTAATTGATAATTGGAATTTAGACATTGACGGATCCTCGTCTAATGTTTCCATTACTTCTAAAGGAAATATAGGTGGCTGGGATATGAGGGAATTGCATTTTGACGGAGAATCCATGAGAGCCCTGAGAGAATTAGAATTAGGTCTAATTGATTTACCGGATATTCCTCAAATACCAGATTTGCCAGAAATGCCAGAATTGCCAAAGCGGATGATGGAAATGCCAGAAATGCCGGAGATGCCAGAAATGCCTGAGCTACCTGAGCTCCCAGAAGGGGTACATAATGTTAATTTCGACTACGATGCCTATGAGAAGGAGGGTGAGGCTTATTTAAATAAATGGAGTGCTGAGTTTGAAAAGAAATATGGCAAAGAGTACAAGGAAAAAATGAAAGCATGGGCTAAAAAATTTGCCCAATCAGACTGGAAAGATTACGAAAAGCGTATGGAAGCATGGGGTGAAGCCTTTGGTGCCAAATTTGGCAAGGAATATGAAATGGAAATGGAAGCTTGGGGCAAAAAGTTTGGAGAAACTTGGGGTAAGGAATACGAAAAGCGTATGGAAGCTTGGGAAAAGCGATATGGTAAGGAAATGGAAGAACGTTCCAAGCGTCTAGAAGAAAGAGCCAAAGTGATTGAAGAAAGAATGAAAGAGCGTGAGAAAGTTATGGTTGAACGTCAAGAGCGTTTGTCGGAGCGACAGGCAGATATGGCCAAAATGAGGGCTGATAGAGCGAGAGCCCGAGAATTAGGTAAACAAGATGTAATTAAGACCATTAAAATTAAGATGCCTAAAAATGGAAAACTGAAAATGAATGTAAGGCATGGGGAACTTAAGTTATCTTCGATTATCAACGATTTAAAGGCTGATATTTCATATGCCACACTTATAGCAGATCACATTGATGGAAGCAAGACTTCCATCAATGTGTCTTATTCTCCCGTTATTATTTCTAATTGGGAGCAGGGTGAATTAAAATTGAACTATGTTGAGAAGGCAAAAATTGATGACGTTACTCATTTGGTGTTATCCTCTAATTCTTCAAATATTGGTATCGGAACTATTCGGAGTAATGCAATTATAGAAGGAACTTTTGGGGACTTAAATATTAATACAATTGCCGATAATTTTAAAAATATCAACATCATTCTAGAAAATAGTGATGCTGTTATCAATTTGCCATCAACTACCTACCAATTTCAATATAAAGGAACCAAATCCCGATTTAGCCACCCCAAATCTATAGATGAACGTGCAACCTCCTTTTCTACTGGTGAAATTTCTTCCGGAAAAACCTTGGTGATCAACTCCAAATTTAGTCACGTTATCACCCAATAGTTTGCTATTTTTGGTTCCATCCAAGAATAGCAAATGCCTTTAAATATACCACTTCATGTTGTTGATACATTAAAACGTTTAAATCCAAACGTTTTAGATACTTCACTATCAAGAAAATCCTATTCTAAAATAGATCTTTCAACAACTAATCCCGATTTACAAAAGTTTAACGTTTCATCCTCTAAAGAATTAGGGGAATATGTGTTTGGACAATTAAAGGAAAACAAATCAAAAGTTGGGTTTGGTGGTTACCTAGAAAAAAGAGGTATTTACCAAAGAAGTGAACATTTTAAACACACCCAACTCGAAGAACGCAACATCCATTTAGGTGTGGACTTTTGGTGTAAAGAAGGGACATCTGTATTGGCAGCTTGGGAAGGAAAACTTCATAGTTATCAAAATAACGAAGGTTATGGAAATTATGGTCCTACTATTATACTTTCTCATATGATAGAGGGGTTTTCATTTTATACACTCTATGGACATTTAAGTGTAGAATCTTTAATAGGTTTAAATGATGGAGATTCAATAGAACAAGGCGCTGTAATAGGTAAATTGGGTAGTGCTAAAGTTAATGGCGATTATCCGCCTCACCTTCACTTTCAAATAATTTTAGATTTAGAAGATAATTATGGAGATTATCCTGGCGTATGCGAACAATCTAAATTAGATTTCTATAAATCAAACTGTCCAAATCCTAATATGTTACTAGGCTTAGAAAAATAATTGTAAAAGTAAAATTAGGGCGAAGCCAGTTAAGGATAGCAAACATGTCATAACCGTCCAACTTCGAAACGTTTGTTTTTCCGATAACCCCAAATAATTACTTACCAACCAAAACCCACTATCATTAACATGGGAAAGGATAGTGGCCCCACTAGCAATGGCTAAGACCAAAAACGCCTTAGTAGTCTCAGAAGATTCTGGACTTAATGCGGGAGCAACCAAGCCAGCGGCAGTTATCATGGCCACTGTAGCTGATCCTTGCAATATCCTTACTAAAGAAGCAACCAAAAAAGCCATGATCAAAAGTCCAAAACCCTGTTCAGAAATCAAGTTTCCTATCATTTCGCCTATGTGTGTGGTAATCAGAATTTCTTTAAAAACTCCTCCGGCCCCGGTAAGCAAAATAATTGCTCCTACGGCATTGAGCGATTTGGTGGAAATAGTTAAAAGTTGCTTTGAACTGAAACCTCTTTTTGTTCCCAATAGATACCATGCGAGCAGATTTGCAATAATTAAGGCCCCAAATGGATGGCCCATAAGTTGAATTAGCTTGAACCAAATGGCTGATGTGTCAATGTTGTTTAGATTAGAAACAACGGTATTACAAACGATTAATACAATTGGAATTGATATGATAATAAAAATTAATCCAATAGGGGGAGAGACATGCTCGCTATCATCCGTTTCAATAAGTTTCGGCGCTTCAACAAAAATTTTGGATGAAATATACTTGCCGAACAGAGGCCCACTTATTATAGCAGTTGGCAGTCCAACCAATATACCCAATATGATAACCCATCCTAAATCAGCATTTAATATATCTGCTACAGCTATTGGGCCTGGAGTAGGTGGTATAAAGGAATGTGTTACTGCTAATCCAGCTAATAGGGGTATAGCATAAAGTAACAATGATTTTCTTGTCCTCCTCTGAATAGAATATAAAAGGGGAATTAATATTATAAAAGCAACATCAAAAAAGACTGGGATAGAAATGATAAAACCAGTGGCCATGAGCGCCCAGCCAGCTTTTTTATCCCCAACTAATTTCAAAAGGTAATTCGCTATAGCATTGGCACCTCCCGATTGTTCCAATATAGCTCCGAAGATGGCACCAAGTCCTACAACAACTGCAACAAAACCAAGGGTATTTCCCATACCATTTTGTATGGATGTCATGATTTCATTGGGAGAAATACCAGCGAGTATACCTACTACTATACTGCCAATTAATAAGGCTAAAAAAGCTTGTAATTTAAATCGAAGGATTAGCAGTAATAATACAGCGATTCCTCCTAAGACTGCTAAGATCAGACCTAATTCCATGCGTAATGATGTAAATTATCATCTGAACCATCACTTAATTTAAAGCCATGGTTACCAAAATAATCACGTTGCGCTTGAATAAGATTGGTCGGTAATTGCTGTTTGTTTAGGGCTAACCAAAAATTAAAAGCTGAAGAATAAGCGTCCATTGGATGCAATAATTCTGCGCTGCGTCTGATTAAAGTTCTAACGGAATTTAAATTACTCTCAAGTGTATCCTTTACCCATTCTAAATCCAATAACCCATTCCAGAAAGTTTCTGTAAAGGCCAATTGTTCCATTAGCTCAGAACGAATAATACATCCATTGGTCCAAATACGAGCAATCTCTTTTAAATTGAGATGCCAGCTATACTCTGTTGATGCCTGTTGTATTAAGTGAAACCCTTGAAGGTGATTTATAAGTCGGGCAAAAAAAAAGGCTTCTAGAATTTCGATTTCCGCAAGTTGAGGTATGTTCCCTTTAGGGAATACCTGAAGATCATTTTGCCGTAACTCAGAATCTGAGGACAGTAAACGTGCATTAAGAGCAGCTGCCATTACTGATACCACAGAACCTAATTCAAGCCCTGCATTTACAGACCATTGGCCTGTTCCTTTTCCTGAAGCTTTGTCTGAAATTCTATCCAAAACATATCCCTTTTCATCTTTCTTAGTAAGAATTTCAATAGTTATTTCAAGTAAATAACTTGAATATCCCTGTTTGCACCAAGATTTGAATAGGGATGCAATTTCTTCTTTTCCCATATAAAGGGCAAGATATGAGTAGGTTTCAGCTATCAACTGCATCTCACCATACTCTATGCCATTATGAATCATTTTTACAAAATGTCCGGCCCCTTCATTTCCTATAAAATTCATGCAAGGATGGTCGTTTTTATCCTTTGAACTTAATTTGGAAAAAATGTTTTTAGTGATATCATAGCCAACTTTGCTGCCTCCCGGCATCATTGAGCATCCATGCCGTGCCCCTTCAGATCCTCCAGAAATACCACACCCAATAAAATGCAGTCCTTTCTCTTTTAGATTTCTATATCTGCGATTACTGTCTTTATAAAATGAATTGCCGCCATCGATGAGTATATCACCATTGTCTAAAAAAGGTAATAACTCTTCAATTACAGTATCGACTATAATACCTGCTGGAACCATTAGTAAAATGGTTTTGGGATGGTTTAAGGACGCAATAAAAGCATGATATTCTATGAAACCGTTTATTTCGAAATTATTCGGTAATGATTCAATAAAGTTATCTACAGTCCCTTTTTCTAGACCTATGTCTCGATTATATACAGAAACCTGAATGCCATTTTCTGCCGCATTCAATGCTAATTGGCTTCCCATGGTACCCAAACCAATTATACCTAAATCATTTCCCTTGTTCATGGAGGTGACTTTGGATGTAATTTACAATTTCTGTTGGTGTTTTTTCAATATTAATTTTTAAGGCTTCGGAGGGGGTTTCAAGTGTTGCAAATTGAGAGTCTAACAATCTGGAAGGCATATAATGCCCTTTACGAGCCTTCATTCGATTGGAAATTAGTGATTTGGAACCTTCTAGATATATCCAAAAAATGCCATCATCAGAAGAATTAAGAATTTCTCTATACGATTTTTTAAGTGCAGAACAGGCGAGAATAGCACCACCTTTGCCTTTCCATTCTTTAAGATGTTCTTTCAAGTTTTTCAGCCAAGGCAGACGGTCCTCATCGTTAAGTGGGATTCCCTTAGTCATTTTTACTACATTCGCCTCGGGGTGGTAATCATCTGCATCATAAAAAGGGATGTTTATTGATTCTGCAAGCTTTCTGCCAATAGTAGTTTTACCGCTTCCACTAACACCCATTATTATAATGAGATGATTTTCACTCATCCCCGAAAAAATAGCAAGGTACTCCCTTGACCCCCGGATGAGCTTTAAATACTGAACCAGCTAGAGGATACTTAGCTTCTTGTTCTTTTGTCATTCCAATGCTTGCAGTTGTGATGTACAAGGTTTCTAAGTCATCACCCCCAAAAGCGCAAGAGGTAATGTTCTGGGCAGGAACTTCAATTTTGCTCAGTACAGACCCAGTTAACGGATCGAACCTGAGAACACCGGTGCCATTCCACATACCGACCCATAATTTATCCTCATTATCAATGGTCATTCCATCGGGGTAACCTAGGGATTCTGGAATCTCAACCGCAATTCTCTCATTGGAGATATTTCCGGTGGTCAAATCGAAATCAAAGGCTTTTATGGCAGAAGTCGGGGTATCTATATAATACATGGTTTTTTTATCCTTCGTCCAAACAATACCATTGGAAATGGTAACACTATCCAATTTTTTCACCGTTTCACCATTAGGTAAAACCATATAAAGGTTTGCGTCATTTTTAGTCTGTTTGAATGCCATGGAACCTACCCAAAGTCTACCTGCAGGATCACATTTCCCATCATTGAACCGATTGGTAGTGATATCCTTTTCCACATCCGATATTTGGTTCAACTCCGAAGTAAACATATTCAATTCATAAATACCATCTTCCAATGCTACCACACAAAGGCTGTCAGATTTAGGTACAACGGTACCAACCATGGAGGGAAGTGAAATGGTTCGGTTTGTTTTGGTTTTAGGATTGTAAAAATTGACTTTTTTACTTTCAATATCCACCCAATAAAGCTCTCCACTCTTATAATTCCATATGGAGCCTTCTCCCAATTTTGCCTTGGTTTCTAACTCTAAGGAGGCAACATTGTCAGCACTTATTTGCATTTCGGAGCTTGAGGTTTCAATTCGTTGTTGTTCCTTTTTTTTATCAGAACATGATTGTAACCCCAAAGTTAGGCATAAGCTTAATAATAAAATTGATGTAATGAAAGGTTTCAAAACAACAAATTTTAGGATACGGTATCGTCCGGGCCTTGGGTAATCCTCTTTTTGGAATTTTGTAACCCAATATAAAATCCAATTCCCAATACAATTAAATCAAATACCATAAATTTCATTAAATCACGGATTAGGATAAAATTGATAAAGGCCGCCAAGAGCATAAAGGAAGCAACAATTAAAGAAGGAGCCAAAGAAGATTTAGAAATCATTGCTGCGATAACCATACCGCCCATAATTCCTAATAAATGTGCTAGTAATACCACTAGTTGTGCTCCTAGGGATAAATCTGTTATATGGTCGCGCAACCAAACAGAATTTATATATTCAACCCCTCCTTTTGGAGGAAATAGGGCAAGGCCAAGGCTTTCTAAGACAGTGGTGATTCCATAAGCTACTACAAGACCCACGGCAGTGGCAAGCACATTTTTCATAGATTAACTAGTTTAATGTTAGTTTTCAATATTACAAAAATTATCCGGAGGCTAACAACCCCCGGATAATTACATTTCACAAAGTTTTTAACGAATTATTCTTCGACCAAAACCCAGTCTCCCTTATCTATTAGTGGGATTGCCTGCTTATATTTTAGGGCCTTATTTTCACCCGTCATTACATTCTTAATGGTCACTCTATCGTTTCTTCCAATTTTTGGTTTATCCCTAACAATGGTTTCTACAACTTCTGGTTGTCTTTGGGTATTTCCAGCAGCTCTACTTTGGGCTGCCCTTTCATCCATATTCGGAATTTCCTCTTTGGAAGTTTCTAACTTTTCACTGCGTTTTGGGGTACGTGCCTCTTGAATGTTATTTGTGTTTTCGCTTGGCAATTCACCTTTAAACAAGAACGAAATTACATCCTTGTTTACTTGATCTAACATACTCTTGAACAATTCAAAAGCTTCAAACTTATAAATAAGTAATGGATCTTTTTGTTCGTGTACGGCCAACTGAACGGACTGTTTCAATTCGTCCATTTTACGTAAGTGGGTTTTCCAAGCGTCATCTACTATGGCGAGTGTGATATTTTTTTCAAAGTCATTCACCAACTGCTTACCTTGGGTTTCATAAGATTTTTGCAAATCCGTAACCACATTCAAGGTTTTAACCCCATCGGTAAACGGAACCACAATACGCTTAAATTTATCGCCCTGGTTTTCATAAACATTTTTAATTACGGGGAAGGCAATTTCAGCATTGCGCTGCATTTTATCTCTATAATGTTGAAAAGCTGCCTTATAAACGATACCAGCAATTTCCATATAAGATTTAGAGCCAAACTCAGCCTCAGTAATTGGTGAGCTCATAGAGAAGAAACGAATTAATTCAAATTCGAAATTCTTGAAATCATTCGTTGCCTTATTGCTTTCAGCAATTCCTTCAGCAGTGTCATAAATCATATTTGCCAAATCCACTCTCAAGCGATCCCCGAATAAGGCATGATGTCTTCTCTTATAAACAACTTCTCTTTGGGCGTTCATTACGTCGTCATATTCCAACAGACGTTTACGTATACCAAAGTTGTTTTCCTCAACTTTTTTCTGTGCACGCTCAATAGATTTGGTAATCATACTGTGCTGAATTACCTCACCCTCTTGTAGGCCCATTCGGTCCATCAATTTGGCGATACGCTCACTTCCAAATAAACGCATTAGGTTATCCTCTAGGGATACATAAAATTGGGAACTACCTGGATCTCCTTGACGACCAGCTCTACCTCTCAACTGCCTATCAACCCGACGGGAATCGTGACGCTCTGTACCAATAATGGCCAAACCTCCAGCATCCTTAACATTATTTCCTAATTTAATATCCGTACCACGACCCGCCATATTGGTAGCAATAGTAACTTGTCCGGCTCTACCTGCTTCCGCAACAATATCTGCCTCTTTCTTGTGTAGTTTTGCGTTCAATACATTATGTGGAATCTTGCGGATGGTGAGCATTTTAGAAAGTAATTCCGAAATTTCAACAGAAGTTGTACCAATCAAGATAGGTCTTCCGGCTTCTGAAAGTTTAGAAACTTCTTCTATTACAGCATTATATTTTTCACGTTTGGTTTTATACACCAAATCTTCACGGTCGTCTCTTGCAATAGGTCTGTTGGTTGGTATTTCAACTACATCCAATTTATAGATTTCCCAGAATTCACCAGCTTCTGTAATCGCCGTACCGGTCATACCAGCAAGTTTGCGGTACATTCTGAAGTAATTTTGAAGTGTAACCGTTGCAAAAGTTTGGGTAGCATCCTCAATCTTAACGTTTTCCTTGGCTTCAATCGCCTGGTGAAGACCGTCACTATACCGACGTCCTTCCATAATACGACCTGTCTGCTCATCAACAATCATTACCTTATTATCGATAACGACATATTGTGTGTCTTTTTCAAACAGGGCATAGGCTTTCAAAAGTTGATTTAGGGTATGTATACGCTCAGATTTTACACTAAAATCCCTGAACAAATCTTCTTTCGCCTCCGCTTCTTTTTCTTTAGATAAACCTTGGGATTCAATTTTAGCAATTTCAGTTCCCATTTCTGGCATTACAAAGAAATTGGGATCATCTGCACCAGAAAGATATTCAACCCCTTTATCGGATAGTTCTATTTGGTTGTTTTTCTCATCTATAACATAATACAACTCCGCATCTACCTTAGGCATCTCACGGTTGTTGTCTTGCATATATTGGTTTTCAGTTTTTTGAAGCAACTGTTTGATACCCTCTTCACTTAAATATTTAATAAGGGCCTTATTTTTAGGCATACCCCTATAAACACGCAATAATTGGAACCCGCCTTCTTTTGTATCTCCTGCAGAAATTAATTTTTTCGCTTCAGCTAAAACTCCGGTTAGATATTTTCGCTGAACACCAACGATGGAATCTACTTTGGGTTTTAATTCCAAAAACTCATGGCGATCACCTTGTGGAATTGGACCTGAAATAATTAATGGTGTTCTCGCATCATCCACTAAAACAGAATCCACCTCATCCACAATAGCATAATGGTGTGGGCGTTGTACCAAATCATCTGGCGAATGGGCCATATTATCCCTTAGGTAATCAAAACCAAATTCGTTGTTGGTTCCGTAAGTGATATCAGCCAAATATGCTTTTTTACGCGCAGCAGAATTAGGTCTGTGGTAATCTATACAATCTACACTCAATCCATGGAATTCAAATAAAGGAGCCATCCATGCGCTATCCCTTTTTGCTAGGTAATCATTCACCGTTACCAAGTGCACACCCTTACCAGCTAAGGCATTTAGGTATACAGGAAGCGTAGCAACAAGCGTTTTACCTTCACCCGTTTGCATCTCAGCAATCTTACCTTGGTGCAAAGCAATACCACCGATTAACTGAACGTCGTAGTGAATCATGTCCCAGGTAATTGGCTTTCCGGCCGCATCCCAAGAATTTGCCCAAAAGGCATTGTCTCCCTCTAGAGTGACATAGCCCTTCTCTCCAGAAATTTCTCGATCAAAAGGAGAGGCAGTAACTTTTAATTGGGTATTGTTTACAAATCGTTTGGCGGTTTCCTTTACAACAGCAAAAGCTTCAGGTAGAATCTCATTTAGTAAATCTTCAGTAACCGAGAAAATATCATCTTCAATTCTATCAATTTGCTGGTAAATATCTTCTCTTTGGTCAATATCTTCAGTGGCCTCAGCCTCTGCGGCCAATTTGGCCTTTTCTTCGTTAAAAGGCTTACGGGCCTCAGCGATTTTTTCTTTAAAATAGGTTGTTTTAGCCCTTAACTCATCATTGCTAAGTTCTTCTAATGCTTTTTCAAATGTTTTTATTTGATCAACAACTGGAGAAATGGACTTAATATCTTGTTTGGATTTATCTCCAACGAAAATTTTCAGTACTGAATCTAAAATACTCATAAGTAAATGTTTTGATGTTTGACAATCAAGCTGTCAAATTATATGTAGTATCAGTGGTGCCTTAAAGGAGCGATCAAAGATACGGATTATGCATTTTTTTGTGGCGACTGAGAACAAAAAAAAGCCTCTAGGAGAGACTTTTTAACTTAATTTTCAAATATAATATTAATATTCATCCTCATTCCAGAGGTAATCTTCATCTGTTGGGTAATCGGACCAAATTTCCTCTATGGAATCATAGGAATCACCCTCATCCTCTATAGACTGAAGGTTCTCAACAACCTCCAAAGGGGCTCCGGTACGGATTGCGTAATCTATTAATTCGTCCTTAGTAGCGGGCCAGGGTGCATCACTTAAATAGGATGCTAATTCTAATGTCCAATACATAAATAATGCGGTTTAAAATTTTTGCAAAAATATATTTTCTTATTAAACAGCCAAGAAAAAATTAAATTATTTCAGTCACCAAATTAAAGAACGTGGTTTTGCCTGTTTTTAAGGTGTTTTTTAAACTTTTTGACAAGGCAGGGAATCAAAAAAATTAGGACGTCTTATTGGGAATCCATTTAATTTCATCAGCTCCGACCTCATAGGTCAACTTCCGTGCCAACACAAAAAGGTAATCTGAAAGACGATTTAAATACACCAAAGTTTCCTTAGAGAAAGGTTCAATGTCATAGAGTGCGGTGGAAATTCGCTCTGCTCTGCGGCATACACAGCGAGCAATATGACAGATTGACACGGTTGGATGTCCACCAGGGAGCACAAAATGTGTCATCATAGGTAATTCCTCTTCCATTCGGTCTATTTCCCTTTCAAGCGTCTCAATATGCTCTTTTGATATCTTTGGAATATTCAATCGTTCTTTACCACTCTTTAATATAGCCTTTTTTGGGTCAGTAGCCAAAATTGCACCTACTGTAAATAGCAATTCTTGTATTTTCTGAATGAATTTTTGGTGATGCTCAGCAATTCCTTGGTCTTTCAACAAGCCTAAATGGGAATTTAATTCATCAACTGTTCCGTAGCTTTCTATGCGTATATGATGTTTAGGCACCCGTGTACCGCCAAATAGAGCAGTAGTGCCAGAATCACCTGTTTTTGTATAGATTTTCATAGTGAAATAGAATTTCTAGCTGCAAAGATGCAAAACCTTTTGCAAGACAATCAAAAATTTAGGAAAGTTATAAGTTTATCGGGTTCGTTCATCCCGTTCCACCATGCCATCCCTTAACCGGATTATTCTGTGGGCATGGGCCGCAACATCTTCCTCATGTGTTACCATTATAACTGTATTTCCTGCATTATGGATTTCATCAAACAACTGCAGAATTTCAACCGAAGTTTTAGAATCTAGATTACCGGTAGGCTCATCGGCAAGAATTATGGAGGGTTTATTGACCATCGCTCGTGCTACAGCTACACGCTGACGTTGCCCACCTGATAGTTGGTTGGGTCTATGGTCCATGCGATCGGAAAGGCCTACATCCGTTAATACTTGTTCGGCACGCTCATGGCGTTCAGACTTTGAGGCGCCAGCATATACCATCGGCAAGGCAACATTATCTAAGGCGGTCGTTCGTGGAAGCAAATTAAATGTTTGAAATACGAATCCGATTTCCTTATTACGGATATCCGCCAATTCGTTATCACTCATTTTACTTACATCCTTTCCATTCAAAATATAAGTGCCACTCGTGGGAGTATCCAAACAGCCCAATATATTCATTAAAGTAGATTTTCCAGAACCCGATGGGCCCATTATGGCAACATAGTCCCCTCGATCTATATCTAAATCTATGCTTTTAAGGACATGCACTGTTTCTTGGCCAAGTTTAAAATCGCGAATTATTTTTCTAATGGTGATAACCTTTTCCATATGGTTCAAAGTAGAAGCTGCAAGATAGTATTTTGTTGGTTAGACGCTAAAGACATTAAGGTGTTACATAATAATCAGATCAATTTTACAATCGGATTTTAAAATGTTCTTTCCTCTGTTCCTTTCTGAAAAATACAATACCCTTATGAAACAAATCCACAGTTACAGTCACTTTTTCATGGTTTTTAATATGCCTCCATGCACGTTCCATTGATGCCGACCAATAAATGTCATCTAAAATCACCATGGAATCGTTATGAAGATTGGGCAAAAGCATTTCAAAATAGCAAATTGTAGCCTCATAGTTGTGGTGCCCGTCCATAAACACCATATCCCAATGATTAACCGGTGGCAAGGAAAGGGTGTTTTCAAAAGACCCATGAATAGCAATTATATGGTTGAGCGTCATATCCATGAACCAATCTGAAGCATACTTGCTAACCGCTGGACTACCTTCTAGCGTGTAAATCTGTGAATGGGGTGCAGCTAATGCAAATGCCTGTGTCCCTAATCCCAATGAAGTGCCCATTTCTAAAATTGTTTGAGGTTGAAAATAGCGGCATATCCGGTACAACAATTTGGTTTGTGACAATCGGGATCCTGCAGATTTTGCAATAGACTTCACCGTTGCTGGGGAAGTGGACCTTGTTTTGGAACCAGAACCTAAATCTTCAATTTCAAGGACAGTAGAATCGCTTAATAGTTGTTCGCGGAAATCCCTTAATTTCTCATAATCGGGGTAGGGCCGTTTGTCATAAATACAATTGATGACCAAATCGAACACAAAAGGGGAGTGTACCCCATGTTGATTTTTAGAGGCCGCCAGAAATTTAATATATGCCAAACCTTGATACAGCATTAGGCGTCTAATTTTTCAGATAGTTCCAACCAACGTACTTCCTTTTCTTCTATTTGGGACATCAATTGTTCCAATTCTTTTGATAGTGTTTCAATTTGCATGGTATCTAAAGAAGTGTCATGGAATTTTGCTTCCAATGCCAACTTATCCTTTTCTAAACTTCTTATTTTGGATTCCAAATTATTCAATTCCTTTTGTTCATTATAACTAAGACGTTCTTTTGAATCCTTTGAAGTTTTTTCCGTTTCCGAATCGTCTAAGACCTCATTGCCATCAGGAAGTTGCTCATGCAGTTCCCTATAATCTGAATAATTCCCTGGAAAATCAGATACTTTGCCATTTCCTTCAAATACAAACAGATGATCTACGATTTTATCCATAAAATAACGGTCGTGAGACACAACCAATAAGCAACCGGGATAGTCTAATAGAAAATTCTCCAATATGTTCAGAGTAACAATATCCAAATCATTGGTCGGTTCATCCAATATTAAGAAATTCGGATTTTGAATAAGTACGGTACAGAGGTACAACCGCTTTTGCTCACCGCCACTTAATTTTTCAACATAGTCATATTGCTTTTTACGATCAAATAAAAAACGCTCTAACAATTGTTGGGCGGAGATTTGTCGGCCTTTGGTAAGAGGAATATAGTCGCCAAATTCACGAATTACTTCAATGACTTTCTGACCTTCTTTGATCTCAATTCCAGCTTGACGATAATAACCAAATTTAACCGTTTCCCCAATCACCACTTTACCACCATCTGGTTGAACAAGGTCGGTAATCAAATTTAAAAAGGTAGATTTTCCTGTGCCATTTTTCCCAATTATACCGATACGTTCGCCTTTTTTAAATACATAATCAAAACGATCAAGCAATTTAGTATCGCCATAAGACTTACTTAAATTATGAAGCTCGACAATCTTACTGCCCAGACGTTCCATATTTATTTCAAGCTGTACCGCATGATCTTTACGTCTTTGTAACGCACGCGTTTTAATATCGTCGAAATCGTCTATGCGACTTTTGGCTTTGGTGGTTCTCGCTTTTGGCTGTCGGCGCATCCAATCGAGCTCTGTTTTGTAAAGTTGTTGGGCTTTTTGGGTTTCGGTTTCAAATCGCTCTATTCGGGCATCCTTTTGTTCAAGATAATAGCTGTAATTCCCTTTATAAGTAAAGAGTTGGCCTTCGTCTAATTCAATGATCTCATTACAGACCCGTTCTAAAAAATAGCGGTCGTGGGTCACCATAAACAAAGTCATCTGGCTCTTTTTAAAGTAATCTTCTAGCCACTCGATCATGTCTAGATCTAGATGGTTGGTAGGCTCGTCGAGCAACAACAAATCAGGATCACTTAAAAGAGCCTGTGCCAATGCCAATCGTTTCTTTTGACCTCCCGATAAGGTTTTAATTTGTTGTTGGGTATCCTCCAATTGCAATTTTGAAAGCAACTGTTTGTAGCGCAATTCAAATTCCCATGCATTATGGATTTCCATTTGCTCGAAAGCTTTTTGATAAGCCTCGGCATCCTCGGCATGTTCTAAAGCCAACTCATACTGTTGAATAACCTTTAGGATAGGCAAATCGCGATTAAATATACTTTCCGTGATAGTCGCATTCCCATCAAATTGAGGCATTTGGGGGAGATAGACCATTTTCAGTCCGTTACGCATGGTAATCTCACCAGAATCGGGAGAATCTAATCCCGCTAATATGTTTAAAATGGAGGTTTTGCCGCTGCCATTTTTAGCCACAAATGCAATCTTATCATCCTTATGGATGCTAAAAGAAAGGTCAGAGAATAGCTGTAATTCTCCATAAGATTTAGAAATAGCGGTAGCCGTAAGGTAGTTCAAAGCAGAGATTTTGGCAAAGGTCGCAAAACTTCCAAAAAGAACCGCAATAGTTTTGTTATTCCTGTCGTTAGGCTATATTTGTGTGCCAAGCCCTAACTGAATGAAAAACGTTTCCGCTGTAATTGTACTGCTATTGGTAGGTATTCTTAGCTCCTGTATACCCCATAAAGATACCGTCTATTACCAAAATAAATCCACTGCCACCGATACTATTAATCTATTGGTTGAGCAGCAGAAACCATATAGGGTGCAGATCAATGATATTTTAAATATTCAGGTAAAGGCCTTGGACCAAGAAAATGTAGCCATTTTTAATCCGATAGGCGATGCTAATTTAAATGCTTCCTCTGCTGAAAGGGCTTATTTTGATGGTTTTACGGTAGACACTCATGGAAATATCCGTGTGCCAACTTTGGGTTATATCAATGTATTGGGCCGTACCACGGAGGAAATCCAAAAAATGATCGAGGAGCAATTGTTGGTGGAGCAGTTTAAGGAAACAGCCAACATTTTTGTGACAGTAAAATTAGCGGGTCTGCGTTATTCTGCTAGTGGGGAGGTGGGTAGCCCGGGTACTCAAACACTGTTTCAAGAACGGGTAAATATTTACCAAGCCATTGCCAATGTTGGGGAGATAACGGATTTTGGCAATAGAAAAGATGTGCATATTATAAGGCAGTATCCTCAGGGGCAGCAAATCCATCATTTAGATTTAACGGATGTTCAGGTGATGGAATCCCCGTTTTATTTTGTACAGCCTAATGATATGATCTATGTACCACCTTTAAAACAAAAAGCAATAGGACTTGGTACTAATGGTATACAAACCTTTACTACTATTTTGGCAGTGATTACAAGTATTTCTTCTATTATTTTATTAACTACTCGTTTATAAGGAATTATCATTGGAACAACAGGAATTTGACCATAAGGAGCCAGTAGGAGGAATTTTCTTCGATTTTAGAGGGTTTATTTTTAAAATTCTCCATAATTGGAAGTTGGTCTTGTTGTGTGTGGGTGCGGCCATGATGATAGCCTATTTCATTAATGTTCGTAAACAGAATGTCTATAAATTAAGTGCCCTGATGGCGGTGGAATCAGATCAGAATCCTTTTTTTACAGCTAATACCAGTATCTCTTTCAACTGGGGTGGCACCTCTGCCAAAGTGGGAAAATTAATCACTTCACTTAAAACCAGATCCCACAATGAATTGGTAGTTGATTCCCTCCAATACTATATGGATTACCTCACCCAAGGTAAATACCGTTTAGTGGATATTTATAAAGAAGCGCCTTTTGAGTTCAAAATAGATTTAACCAAACCTCAATTGTTGGGCAGACCAATAGAAATCCATTTTATAGATGCTAATACATTTGAGGTACGTACGGAATTTGAAGGTTCAGGCGGTCAAGGCCAACGTTATTTAGATAAAAGCAAAATTGCGGTTCAACTACCGGTGGGTCCCTTTTCAAAAACCTTTAAATTGGATAGTCCGATAGAATTACCCTTTTTAAATGGTATTATAACGCGTAGGCCAGGTAAGCAAATTTTACCTGGTAAATCCTTTTATCTCCGATTTTCCAATTTTGATGGAGTGGTGAATGGATATAAAACAGGAATGATAGTTAATCCTGTGTCCACTAGTGCTAATAGTATTTTGGAATTGTCTTTGGCAGGTACTAATAAAAATAAGATTGTTGACTATTTAAATGCTACCGCAGCTATTTTAGCACGTACTGAACTTGAACGTAAAAACTTGTATGCTACCAATACCATCCGTTTTATAGACAGTACCTTAAATTCGGTAAATACCGATTTAAAGGATGTCACAAACCAAATGAATCAATTTCGTAAGGAGAATAAGTTATTTAATGTAAGTAATGAAATGACGGAACTATCTTCCAAACTAAGAACCTTAGACTTACAAAAGGAAGAGGAGCAGCGTAAAATTACCTATTTAACTTCATTAGAAAATTACCTCAGGACCAAGACGGATTATACCAACATTGCCGCACCTACGTCTGTAGGGATTACTGAAAGCAATATTTTAAGCAGCGTTTCCAAAATTACACAAATGGCGATTGAACGCCAGAATTTGGAATATACCACTAGGGAAGGCTCTCCATTGTTTGAAGATTTAGATCGCCGTATTGATGCAGAGAAGAACGTATTGTTGGAAACCATTAGTTCCACAAAAAACACCATTAATTATAACCTAAACAGTATCAATAACTCCTTGGCCCAGATGGAGGCTGAATTGCGAAACCTTCCTGAGGACGAACAGGAATACCTAAAAATTCAACGTCAATTGGATATTAGCCAGGAGGTCTATAATACCTATATGGCCAAACGAGGTGAAGCAGCCATCGTAAAGGCAGCCAACGTTTCTGACATTATCATGATCGATGAAGCCAAGGATATAGGAGGTGGATTAATCGGACCCAACAAATCGCTTAATTATATGATGGGGCTTATGATGGGACTGTTTGTACCGCTATTGGTAATCTTTATCATTTTCCTATTGGATAATACCATACATGGTTCTGATGAGGTGGAGCGAATCTCTAATGTTCCTATCATTGGTTTAATTGGGAAATATCCCTATAAAAATAATTTGGTGGTCTACGAAAAATCGCGTTCCGCCGTTTCAGAATCCTTTAGGGCCATACGTTCTTCCTTGGAGTTTATTTTCAAAAATAAAGTCAAAGATGATATTGGCAGAACTTTGATGATTACCTCTTCGGTGAGCGGGGAAGGTAAAACCTTTTGTTCTATCAATATGGCCACGGTCTATGCCTTGTCCGGTAAAAAGACCATCCTATTGGGCTTAGACCTTCGTAAACCTAAAATTTTTGATGATTTTGGCATTACCAATGAAGTAGGTGTGGTAAATTATCTTATAGGGGATAATACACTAGAAGAAGTGGTTCATAAAAGCCATATAGACAATTTACATATTGTTCCTTCTGGCCCAGTGCCTCCAAACCCGTCCGAATTGTTGATGGGTAAAAAAATTAAGGATTTGATTGAAACCTTACGCACCCAATACGATATGGTGGTATTAGATACCCCACCTCTTGGTTTGGTGACTGATGCTTTACAATTAGCCCCATTGGTTGATGCCACCTTGTTTATGATTCGTCTTGATTACACCAAAAAAGGAATGATCAGTTTAATCAACCAAAAGTATAAATCCAAGGAAATCAAAGACGTTAATTTCATTCTTAACTTCTATAAACATAAAACCAATCATAATTATGGTTATGGCTACGGTTATGGTTACGGTTATGGCTATGGCTATGGTGTTTACGGTTATAGCTACCATCAAGACTCCCGCCGCAAAGGGCTTCTCAATCGTATAAAATATTTTTATAAACGCTATTTGTCCTAGTTAGCTTCCCTTTGGTACTTTTTTCTTGATAAAAAAGTACCCCAAAAATCAAGAAGGTTTTAGGAAATTTCTGCTTACGCAGAACCGCTGACAACTTCGGCGTTCCATGCTCCTTTTGCTTCGCAAACGCACTTCCACGTCAGTTGCAGCTATTTCTGAAAACCTTCGGTTACCTATCATCATTTTTTAAATACACTTTGTAACCTATTTGATTCTTAAAACATTCCATTATTAATCGATGGTCACCCCCGGGTGCCAGCATAGTGAACAAAAAGTTTCGAAATCCAGGAGCAAAGCGACGCGAAATTTTTGGAACGGTTTTTAGGCAAGGCCTAAAAAATGCCTTTGCCCGGGGTGCCCTTTTTTGATTCGTTTTTTGGGCATGCAAAAAATGAATGGAGAGAAGTTATCTTAAGCCTAGACTTTTTTGATTCTTTTTTTGGCGATGCAAATCCAAAGGATTCATTCATACAATAATTGATAAATATTAGATAATGAATAAAAAAGAAAGATTAAACTTTTGCTCAAGAAGTTTTTTTTACCTGTTTTTTTGGACGAGCAAATGAGTATTATTCATCCTTACTGAAAATTTAAAATCGTATAATCAAGGATAAAAAATGGCTTTAAAAGCGATGTATTTACAACCTCGCATCAACCATTTCTTTAGGATAAAACCCTTTAACATCAAAAACCACTGAGATATCAGATTTTAACTTGGATATATCAATATTCAAAAACTCATTATGTGCAACGGCTAACACAATGGCATCATAATCAGTATGAAGTTCCAATTGATCTGAGATAAGGGGTAAACCGTATTCTTCCTCAACCTCTTCGGTGGAAGCCCATGGATCATAAACATCCACACTACAACTAAATCCCTTTAATTCAGAAATGATGTCTATAACTCTAGAATTACGTATATCAGGGCAGTTTTCCTTAAAAGTAATTCCCATTACCAACACTCTGGCATCTTTAATACGTGCCCCATTCTGAATCATCATTTTAACAGTTTCTTGAGCCACATAAGACCCCATGGAATCGTTCATTTTGCGACCAGCCAAAATAATTTCAGGATTATAACCAGTTTCAATAGCTTTTTGTGCTAAATAGTAAGGATCTACACCAATACAATGTCCGCCAACAAGTCCAGGTGAGAAATTGATAAAATTCCATTTTGTACCAGCTGCTTCCAATACGGCTTTGGTGTCTATATCTAATAGTCGGAATATTTTAGAAAGTTCATTGACAAACGCAATATTGATATCCCGTTGCGAATTTTCAATCACTTTAGCTGCTTCAGCCACCTTTATAGAAGGTGCTAAATGTGTCCCTGCTTCAATAATGGAACGATATAAAGCATCAATTTCAATAGCAATCTCTGGGGTTGAACCAGAGGTTACTTTTAAAATTTTTGTAACTGTATGTACTTTATCTCCGGGATTGATACGTTCCGGAGAATAACCTGCATAAAAATCTGTATTAAACTTCAGTCCGGATTTGGCTTCCAAAATAGGCACACATATATCTTCGGTGACTCCCGGATAAACAGTAGATTCATAAATGACCACATCACCTTTAGAAAGAACAGAACCAACTGTTTCACTGGCTTTTACCAATGGCGTAAAAATAGGCTTGTTCAATTTATCTGTTGGGGTAGGAACCGTTACAATATAGACATTACAGGATTTAAGAGACTTAGCATCACTAGAAACCTCTAACTCATGTTCGTTAGAACCGTTCAATACAGCATTTAGTTCCTCATCGGAAACTTCAAGGGTTCGGTCTTTACCTTCTTTTAATTCAGAAATGCGTTTATCGTTGATATCAAATCCAACTACTGGATATTTTTTGGCAAATTCTACTGCTAACGGAAGTCCGACATAGCCTAAGCCAATCACAGCAATTTTTGGATTTTTTATGAGGGTCATGTTTAATTTTTTGGAATGACAAAACTAATTAAAATGTCTATAAACCTTATTAGAAATAAAATTTATAATATGCTCTTTTATACGTCGATAAATTACTTTTGGATGTAGAGTTTTATTAAATAGTAGATTTTTATTTATACTTTTCTTTGTTTGCCCGAAAGAAAAGTATCCAAAAGAAAGGGCACTCCTCTGCAGGTATTTTTGGCCTCCTGCCAAAACCGCAACCCTCGGCCTAAATTCGGTCCAAGGCTTCCCGGATTTTTAACGGCCTCGTGTTTCTATACTTCAGATGAGGGGACGAAGTTCCCATAATTATTCAAGGTAAATGAAAAAAATCCGATTTATAATAATAAAGAAGTTTGTCATTCTGAGCGAAACGCATTGAAGTCGAAGAATCTCAAAGATTCCTGCTTTATTGGAATGACATTTTGAATCAATTAAAACTTATGAATCGAAGTCAATCCCCGGGCGCCAGCATAACGAACAAGAGAATGGAATTAAAACGTTTACATAGGTGGAGAAAACATGGCCTATCGAGAAAAATCTTGAAAATCAAGGCAGCAGGGAAAAGGCCTGGGATGAAATACTGTCTGAGCGCAGCGAGTTGTGTTTCATCCGTGGCGGGGGATGCCGTAGCATTTTTTTAGATTTTTATCGTAAGCCTAGACTTTTTTGTTTCTTTTTTTGGCGATGCAAATCCAATGGATTCATTCATACAATAATTGATAAATATTAGATAATGAATAAAAAAGAAAGGAAAGTAGTTTAAATTAATATTTCGAATCTTTAATTTTCTTCAATTTCAGATAAAACCTAGTATTTTTAAACCTATAATGATTTTAAATGAACATACAAAAACACAGTTTTTTAGTAATAATTGGAGCACGTTCAACAATAAAATATTATACCTTTTATCCAAAGTCGAAAGGCGGCAATTTCTAATGCCAACCTGAAAGCCTCAATAGTAATGTAAGCATGATGCAGAAATAACCGAAGGTTTTCAGGAATAGCTGCAAATCAAGCTTTGGTTGAGACCAAAATACATTTTGGTCGAAAGCACCTTGTGCAGCAAGCTAGCACTTGCGCAGTAAAAAGAGCATAAAGCGATAGATTTGTCAGCGGTTGTGCTTCAGCACAAATTTCCTAAAACATTCTTGATTTTTGGGGTACTTTTTTATCAAGAAAAAATACGATAAAGAAAACTCTGAATCATTTATTTACTACGATTTCAAATAAATCCTAGAAACTTTAATCTCGGTAAGATTTTAAATGAGTATTGAAAAACATAGAAATTCTGGAAGGCCATATATGAGGACTGGAAATTTATTAACAAGCATTATAATTTAAATATTTACTTTACCATTTCAAACCATGCGAATATTCGATGTAAGGCTAACCGAAGGTTTTCAGAAATAGCTGCAAATCAAGCGACACTGCGTTTGCGCAGCAAAAAGAGCATAAAGCGAAAGATTTGTCAGCGGTTGTGCTTCAGCACAAATTTCCTATAAACCTTCTTGATTTTTTGCTTCATTTTGTATCAAGACAAAATGAAGAGAGATAAAAAACTATCCAACTTTTCAAATAAAACCTAGTATTTTTAATCCCAGAAACCCATTCAATGCAAATAGAAAAATATAATTTCCTAATAACTGGAGGTGCAGGTTTTATAGGATCTAATATTGTAAAATCTTTAATAGACCATAAAGCCAAAAAAGTCCGAGTCCTCGACAACTTCTCCAACGGCTATAAAAAAAACATAGAACCATTTATAGGGTTAACAAACTTTGAACTTATTGAAGGAGATATCAGGGATTTAGAAACCTGCAAAAAAGCAATGGAAGACATGGATTACGTCTCCCACCAGGCAGCATTGGGGTCCGTCCCTCGCTCTATCGAAGATCCGTCCACGACCAACGCAGTTAATAGCGACGGCTTTTTAAATATGCTGATAGCCTTAAAAGAATCGAAAACCGTCAAACGCATGGTTTATGCTGCTTCTAGCTCTACTTACGGAGATAGCAAGGAACTTCCCAAAAAAGAAGAAAATATTGGTAAACCCTTGTCGCCTTATGCAGTCACCAAATTGGTCAATGAATTGTATGCTGATGTGTTTGGTAAAACCTATGGAACAGACACCATCGGACTTCGTTATTTCAACGTATTTGGACCTAACCAAAGTCCAAACGGACCCTATGCGGCCGTAATCCCATTGTTTATGGAAGCCTTAAAAACGGACAACCCACCAATCATAAATGGCGATGGTGAACAAACCCGTGATTTCACCTATGTAGACAATGCAGTTCAAGCCAATATAAAGGGGTTGTTTGCCTCTAAAGAAGCTGCCAATGAAGTATTTAATGTGGCTTGTGGAGAGCGTATTTCAGTCAATCAATTATGGCAATACCTTAAGGAGGCTGCAAATTCCAATTTAGAACCAAATTATGGGCCTCCAAGGCAAGGTGATGTAAGGGATTCCTTAGCAGATATTTCAAAGGCGCATCGATTAATGGGGTATCAGCCTACCGTTACCGTTAAAGAGGGGCTGAAGCAAACATGGCACTGGTTTAAAAACCAATAAATTAGAGAGTTTGAAAAAACGGTGGAAGGAACTTCTTGCGAAATTTGGTTTACTAAATCAATCAAAAATTTTTTATAATAAGATCAGAAATATCCCTTTTACAAATCGAAAGGAATGGAAGCTTCATTATAAAGAACTTCGTTTAAAATTTGATACTTCTGACTCCTATTCCCACACCTGGTTTTATCCGAGATATGGTTATGGTAAAATACACGAACCCGTAACTACAGACTTATTTTCGAAATACTCAAAAAAGGACAGTATTGTTATTGATGTGGGAGCCCATCTTGGCTATTTCAGTTGTATTGCGTCCAAATTGGCACCTAAAGGTAAAGTGTATGCCTTTGAAGTTGACCCACTAGCCTACAGACTTACTCAAAACAATGTAGCTTTAAATAAACTCTATAATGTGGAAGTTTATAACACAGCCATTTCTAATACTAACGAAGGTGTGAGCATTAATGCATTAATAACTCCTAATCCAGGAATTGTGATTAATAAAATAACCCAAGAGAAGGTGGTTAAAATTCCAAGTACCACTTTAGATCAATTCTGTACTGAAAACCATATAAGTCCTGAATTAATTAAAATAGATGTGGAAGGGGCAGAATTTCTTGTTTTAGAGGGAATGAAAAACTTGTTGTCAAGGGAAAAAATGGTCATTATTTTGGAAATCCATCCATCCCATTTAAAGCGGCATTTTAATACAGATCCTTCAAAGGTAATTGATAGGTTAAATGAGGCAGGTTTTAAATGTGGTCTTGTGGATCATCGAAATAAAGACGCAAATTTTATTGAGGTTACCCCAAAAGACATTTTAAAACATAATACTTTACTTCTCTGCATTAAGCAATAAACAAGTTTGTACTTTTCTTTGGCATCCTTATCTTAGCTTCCCAAAGCTATTAACATGCCTCAATCCCAAATGGAAAA
Source organism: Aegicerativicinus sediminis (assembly GCF_015476115.1). GTDB lineage: Bacteria > Bacteroidota > Bacteroidia > Flavobacteriales > Flavobacteriaceae > Aegicerativicinus > Aegicerativicinus sediminis. The sequence continues at coordinate 2,966,303 of NZ_CP064295.1, forward strand.
CCAAATAGAGGATCCTTGGTTATACACTATTTCTTCTAAGCATAAACTTTTAAGTATAAACTTTAAGGAGATATGGCGCTATAGAGACTTGCTTTTTTTATTTGTTAAACGAGATGTCACAACCGTCTATAAACAGACCGTTTTAGGACCACTATGGTATTTAATTCAACCATTGTTGACCTCTGTTATATTTACATTAGTTTTCAATAATTTAGGTAGTATTAAAACGGGAGGGGTGCCTCCATTTTTATTCAACTTGGCTGGGATTACTGCATGGAATTATTTTAGTGCCTGTTTTACTGGTGCCTCAGGAACTTTTAGAGCCAATGCCGCCATATTTGGTAAGGTATATTTTCCAAGGGTTATTATGCCCATGTCTATTACTATTTCCAATTTATTAAAGTTTGGAATCCAAATGGCTATTTTTAGTGGGTTTTATATATATTATGCCTTAGTAAAAGAAGCCCCAATATCAATTAATATAAACATAGTTTTATTTCCTGTATACATTTTAATAATGGCTCTAATGGGCTTAGGTCTGGGCATGCTAATTTCCACCTTAACAACCAAATACCGAGACCTTAATGTGCTTTTGGGTTTTGGAATTTCTTTGCTTATGTACATGTCCGCGGTACCGTACCCTGTTTCGGAAGCGAGGGCTAAATTTCCGGAATTAGTGGCTAGATTGGTAGAATTCAATCCACTGACCCAAATTATTGAAGGGTTTCGGTTTATGCTGTTAAATTCTGGTACATTTTCATGGAACGGATTTATTTATACATTTTTACTGAGTTTGATTCTATTTTTTGCGGGACTTATGGTGTTTAACCAAACTGAGCGAAAATTTATTGATACTGTATAATGGGAAGGGTTATTCTTAAGGCAGAATATATAAGTAAACAATACCGTCTTGGGTTGGTGGGTACAGGTACATTGTCCCACGATCTAAACCGTTGGTGGCATAGAATAAGAGGGAAAGAGGATCCCTATTTAAAAATAGGGGCTGCAAACGATAGAAGTAAAAAACAAGCAACAGATTATGTCTGGGCTTTAAAGGATATCAATTTTGAAGTAGAGCAAGGAGAGGTGCTCGGTATTATTGGTAAAAATGGAGCTGGTAAATCTACTCTTCTAAAGATATTATCACGAGTAACCTCACCAACCACTGGTGAAATTAAATCCCGTGGCCGGATAGCTTCGTTATTGGAAGTCGGTACGGGCTTTCATCCCGAATTAACAGGTAGGGAAAACATTTATTTAAATGGTGCCATTTTGGGTATGACCAAACAAGAAATCCGTTCTAAGGAAGAAGAAATTGTAGATTTTAGCGGTTGCGAAGGCTATATTGACACGCCGGTAAAACGCTATTCTTCTGGCATGAGGGTTAGACTAGCCTTTGCGGTAGCTGCATTTTTAGAACCTGATATTTTGGTTGTGGATGAAGTCTTGGCTGTCGGCGATGCGGAGTTCCAAAAAAAAGCAGTTGGAAAAATGCAGGATATTAGCCAAGGGGAAGGACGCACGGTTTTATTTGTAAGCCATAACATGGCTGCGGTAAAAAGTTTATGTACTAGAGCTTTGGTGTTGGAAAACGGAAAAGTTGTTTTTAATGGACAAACCGAGTCAGCGGTTGGTTTATATTTAAAATGCGATATTGATTCATCTGTTTCTTTGGCTGACAGATTAGATAGAAAGGGTGACGGCCGAATAAAATTTTCGAGAATAGAAATTTTTAACTTAAATGAAGAATTGGTTGATTCTGTAATTTCTGGGGAGTTCTTAAAACTTAGATTGTTTTTCGAGCAATTTGAAGATATAAATGGTAAGTTAATTTTTGGCTTTGAAATTAAAGATCAAAATGAGGAGTTGAAAGGAATGTTTGTATCTGATGAGAAGAATCTAAATATCAATAGTTATATCGATCAAGGTTATATTGATATTGTATTTGATAGATTCATGTTAAGGGGTGGTAGTTATTTTTTTAAGTTTTTAATTTCTGAAAAAGATACAAGAAAAGAAAATCAATTAGACAATTTGGATAGAGCCTATACCCTAAATGTGTTGCCGGGAGATATTTATAATATTGGTAGAACAAATAGATCCTACAATGCTTATTTTATTGATTGCAAATTAGAATAACATGAAACTTCTTATTGTCGGGTGTGAAAGGTCTGGAACAACAATAATTTCAAAATTACTTAGTCAGGGGTCTGGGGCTAATTTATTAAATGACCCCATAGAATCCTGGTATCTATATCCGTTAATTAGGGTAATCGGTATTCGCGGATTCTCACTTTCTATGGTTTTCAAACTTTGGAAATATAAAATAGTTAAGGTGCCGGGTTTTGCAACAATATTGCCGGAGCTAAGAAAAATTCATCCTTTACCATATAAGATTGTATATATAGTGCGAGACCCAAGAGATAATTATTCTGCTATTAAAGAAAGACTCAGTCAAGATTTAAATGGACTTTATTTAAATATCCATTATTTAAATAAAAAGGGTAAGAGTATTTGTGAGAATATCTCATATAGATGGGATTCATATTTACAGTTTGCAATGGATTATTCTAATAATTATAAAGAAGATATACTCTTTGTTCGCTATGAGGATTTTTTAAAGGATAAAATAAAAATTTTGCAAAAAATAGCTGTATTCTCAAAATTGAATTTTAATTCTAATATGATTACAAATGATCTCGATAAACAAATTAACAAAAGTTGGTCTAACAAAATTTATGGAGCAGGAAGATATAAAAATGAATTAACAGATGATGAAATTGAAACTGTTGAAAGAATAACCATTGAAAAGATGAAAAGATTCAATTATATTTAATGAAAGATTCCTTAGAATTTTATAATCAATTTGATAAAAAACTTATTACAGATTTTGTTTTAGGAAATAAACGTATTGAAAAGGCCATAAAAAATCTAGGTTCTAGGATTCCAAATCATTCTGATAATATTTTAGACATTGGGTGCGGCATAGGGTGGAGTACTTATGAATTTGCAAAAATTTATAAAAACGCTCAAGTTGAAGGAATTGATTTAAGTCCAGTTTTAATTGAAATAGCAAGCAAACTTTTTAAAAGGGAAAATTTACGCTATGCAAATTTTGATATAACCCGTGATATCCCCCAGAAAGAATATGATGCCATAATAATGATTGATGTTTATGAGCACATTCCTGTTGTGGAAAGATTAAATTTTCATAGGTTTTTAAAGACCTTAATAAGGCAAAAAGGTCAATTGTTGGTGTCTTGCCCAACTAAATTCCATCAGGATTATTTACGAAAATATAACCCCGATGGGCTTCAACCAGTTGATGAGGATGTAGAAATAGATGATATACAAATAATGGCAAGGAATATTGGCGGTGAACTAGTTTATTTTGAATATCAAACGGTTTGGAGAACAAATGATTATTTCCATTGTGCTATTGAAATTTCGCCTCAATACTCCAAGTTTAGTTCGAAGAAAGGAAATAGAATAATTTTAGAGACTCCGTTGAAAAGAAAGGAACTAGTCAAATCAGTTTTTGGCAATTTGTACTCTATTCCTACAGGAAAAGAAAGTGGCTTCCTCTCAGTTGTAAAGAAAATAAAAAAGAAATTGCGATAAGTTATGAATATTGCAATTTTTTCGCCTAACAAAGATGCTTATTCAGAAACTTTTATTAAAGCGCATATAGACCATCTTAAAGATGATGTTTATCACTATTATGGTAAAAACGGCAAAATTAAGTTGGCTAATCACCAAATGGTTTCCAAACCAGTTGCATTTATTTTAAGGGTTTGGAGGAAGTTACGTAACAAAAGCTACACTGAATTAAACAATCATAAGGTGTATCAATCATTAACACATCACAATATTGATGTGTTATTAATTGAATATGGGAGTCACGCCTTTAAATTATTACCATTTTTAAATAAGGTAAAAATTCCTTGGGTAGTCCATTTTCATGGGTACGATGCATATGTTAATTCAGTTATAAAAGATGCCAATAACTATGCGGAAGTTTTTAAGTCTGCTACTAAGATAATTGCGGTATCCCAAGACATGATGCAAAAGATAATATCCCTTGGATGCCCAAAGGATAAAATGGTTTACAATCCATACGGTCCAAATCCGAGATTCAGTAGTGTTGAAGCAAACTTTAAAAGTCAACAATTATTTGCTTTAGGTCGATTTACAGAAAAAAAAGCACCACAATTAACCATACAAGCGTTCGCAAATGTTGTGGCAAAATACCCTAATGCTACATTATTTATGGGTGGTAAAGGGAAATTACTGAAATCTTGTAAAGATTTGGTGAAAAAATTAGAAATTGAAGAAAATGTTGAATTTTTAGGTCAACTAGGACCTGCGGAAATCGAACATTACTTTGCTAACTCAATTGCTTTTGTACAACATTCAGTAACCGCAGAGAATGGGGATAAAGAAGGTACACCTGTCGCCATATTAGAGGCCTCCTCGGCTGGTTTACCAATAATTGCTACACGTCATGCAGGAATTAAGGACACCGTAATAGAGGGTAAAACGGGCTTATTGTGCGATGAGAGAGACATTACTGCCATGGCCAAAAACATAGAACAGATTATAGGAAATCCTGAATTCGCCAAGGAAACGGGGAGAGAAGGAAGACGGTTCATTCAACAAAATTTTAGTTTAGAAAAACATATTTCTACCTTGCAGGACATCTTGGCTACAGCATGCAAAACCCCTTAGTTTCCATAATCATACCCACCTATAATAGAGCGCATATAATAGGCGAAACTTTAGATAGTGTTTTAGCACAGACTTACACCAACTGGGAGTGTATAGTTGTGGATGATGGCAGTATGGATAATACTGAAAGTGTTGTACAAGAATATGTGGAAAAGGATGGTGGTTTCCAGTACCATAAGCGTCCTCAACATTATATGCCAGGAGGGAATGGTGCAAGAAATTATGGTTTTGATATAAGTAAGGGGAAGTATGTTCAGTGGTTCGACGATGATGATATAATGCTACCTGAATTTATTCAGACCAAAATGGGTACCATTAATGCTAGTTTGGATTTGGTAATCTGTTCAGGATACAACGTTGATTCCAAATTATCTTATCCTGAAGTAATTGATTTATCAATCAAGGAATATTTATTTAAAGATTATGTTCTTTGGAAAGCACAGATTTTAACACCTTCAATTTTGTTTAAAAAGGAGTTTTTATTGGGTAAAGATTTGTTTTCTAAAAAAATTTATAGGGGGCAAGAAAGTGAGTTTTTCTCTAGGTTATTTTTTAACCTTAAACCAAATCAATATGTCATTATTAATAAACCATTATTTTTATATAGACAACATAATAAAACTAAAACTCATTTAAACAGACAATATGTTGCAAAATTCAAGTCTTCCCAGAGTATAGTTGCTTATGAAAATTTAAAGCGCAGCATAAATTTGAACGATAGAGAATTAATAAATTACTGCTGCCAAATTCTATTTATTTATTTTTTTTCTGCATTAGACCATAAGGATATCAAAACTTCAAAATTTATTTATAAATCCCTATATCCTATTTTAAAAAAGAGGCACTTGAATATATATTTTGAATTTAGGGTTATTGGATTTGTATTGTTATTACTAAAAAAAGGTAGCTATGGATTAAGGCAAAGATGGAAAGCAGTTAATTTATAAAAATGTTACCGAAAGTTTCAATAATTATACCTACATATAACAGGGGATCGATAATAGGGGAGACTCTAGACTCTATTTTGGTCCAAACCTATATGCATTGGGAATGTATCGTGGTTGATGATGGTAGTACGGATGATACTAAGGATGTCCTAAAAACTTATATAGAAAGAGATAGTCGATTTAAATATGTCATTAGACCAGACTATATGCCCAAAGGACCAAGTGCTTGTAGAAATTTAGGTTTTAAAAAAAGCAATGGTATCTATATAAATTTTTTTGATAGTGATGATTTGTTGGAGTCAAATGCCTACGAGAAGGCAATAAAAGAGTTTGACAGAGATACAGATGCTGTAATTATGAATTCAGCCTTAACGGAAATGGATTCAGGTCAATTTATCAGAAAAAACAATGTTTATTCTTCAAATCTGTTAACTGACTATTTTGTTGGGAATATAACTTTTTTTGTTGGTGGCCCTGTTTGGAAACGTTCATTTTTAGATAAACAAGTAATGTTATTTGATGAGTCTATTCGAAATATAGATGATTGGGATTTTAATTTAAGGATGTTGTACGAAAAACCTAACCTAAAATTTTTGCTCAATGTTTCTATTTATTACCGGATCCATAAAAATTCATTATCCAAAGAAGTTTGGAAATTGAACAGGAAAGAAATTGTTTCAGAATTCAGAACCAGAGACAAGCATCTTAAATTGGTAAAGGGAAAAGAAAATGTAGATTATCCTTTGATAAAGGATTTTATCTTAAAACGTTATAGACGTTATTTAATAAGGTCAATGAAGAAAAATCCTAGTTTGACCCCTTTATTGATAAGGAAATTGATAAGACAAGCACTGCATTTTGGTGATATCATTACTGCGTTAAAAAGTACTTTAGGATTTTTACTATATAAACTATCGGGTAAGGGCTATGCTTTTTTTAAGTAATAGAAAAATTAGAATAATTAAATTTAAAGAATGAAGATTTTATATGCTTATGATAAAATGCCTACAACTTACCAAGCTTATCTATTACAGCTTTTAGAGGTGCTGAAAAGAGATGTAGATGTAGAGGTGTTGTCTTATAACAGCGATGCAAATGTAGAGCATACCGTAACATCTTCTGATCTTAGCTTTAGATTGCATCGATTGGCTTATAGGGCCAAGCTTTCCAAATTCCCCTATTTAGATATTAAAATAATGAGCGAATATGATATCGTTCATTTACAGCATAGTTATTTATTTCCTAAGATAGAACCATTTATAAACAGCAATATTAAAAGACCAAAAATTGTTATCACATTAAGAGGAGGAGATACCTATATCAGGCCTTGGCTTTATAAAAACTGGGAATTTTTTTTTAAATCCCAATCTCATTGTATAGACGCTTTTATAACGGTTAGCGAACACCAAAAAAACTATTTACAACGTTGGGGCGTACCTGAGTATAAAATTCATGTCATCCCGGTTTCTATAGGTCCCAAAACTTTTGCCTTACCCAAATATCCTTCACAGGGAACCATTAAAATTGTATCGGCTCATCGAATGTGCTGGGAAAAAAATATAGAAGGTAATTTAAGGACTATCAAGATTTTGAAGGAACGAGGAATGGAAATTCACTACGATATTTTTGGGGATGGAAGGGATAAAGATCAGTTATATTTTTTAGTGGATAAATATGATTTGGGGAAAGAGGTCAATATTTTTGGAAAAATTGAAAATAGAGCGTTTAAAAATAGACTGGCCAAGTATGATATTTTTTTACAACTAAGTCATTCCGAAGCTTTTGGCGCTTCAGTTATAGAAGCGCAATCCATGGGCGTTCCAGCAATTATTTCAAACGCTGGCGGTTTGCCAGAAACAATTTTGGAAAATGTCAGTGGTTATTGTGTCGATTCTTACAGGCCCGAACAGGCGGCTGAACACATTATAGACCTGGTAACCAATAAAGAAAAATTCCTTTCATTTTCAAAAGCTGCCATAGAACATAGTAATGCAAATTTCACCACAGCCCAAGAAGCTAAAAGGTTAATTAATCTTTATAAAAGTTTATAAAATCGAAGAAATTAAATTTTGAGATTTGATAATTTAGGCAATGATTAAAAAATATCATTTTTATTCTTTTATAGTTGTTTAAAAACATTGAAACCAAGGTGCATAATATTGGTATTATTTAAATTGAAAGTATCATTACATAAATGAAGTCCGAGAAAATAATAATTTTTGGTTCGTCTGGGCATGCAAAAAGCATCGCTGAAACATTGGAAAAACTTGGTTTTGACATTATTGGTTTTATTGACTCTTACTTGCCAAAAGGGAAGAATGTGTTAGGCTATAAAACAATTGGTAACGAGAACGAATTGATTGATTGTCAGATTAAATACGGTACCAATAACATTGTTGTTGGAGTAGGTGATATTCAAGGAAGAAAGGAAGTTGTTGAAAAAATTAGAAAACTGAATCCCGATATAGTTTTCCCCCCTGTCATATCCCCTGAAGCCAAAGTTTCAAAATATGCAAGAATTGGAGAAGGCACAGTTATTTTGTGCAATTCTTTCGTTAACGTCGAATGTGTTATTGGAAAATTTTGCATTGTAAATACTGCAAGTATTATTGAACATAACACAGTCATTTCTGATTTTTGCACGATTTCTCCGGCTGTAAATATTGGAGGTGATGTTAAAATTGATGAATTTACGTTTATTGGGTCATCTGCAACAATAATTCAAAAACGAAAAATAGGTAAGTGTGTTGTGGTAGGGGCAGGTGCGATCGTTACAAGAAATATTCCAGATAAGGTGTTGGCAGTAGGAATTCCCGCAATTGTAAAACAAGAAAATTACTCGAATAATCAAATATTTCGCTGATGAAAAAAATAGATATCTCAATAATTATTCCTGTTTTTTTTAATGAAGGGAGCATACGATCAACTTATGACGTACTTAAAAATGAGGTGTTTATAAAATTTCCACAATTAATCTTTGAAATAATATTTATTGATGATGGCTCAGGGGACAATTCATTCAAAGAAATGTGTGAAGTTAAAAGTATGGATAGTAGTGTACAACTAATCCGATTTACACGGAACTTTGGACAGGTTTCAGCATTTTATGCAGGATATGAAAAAGCGAAAGGTGAAGCGTGCTTAAATATTGCTGCAGATCTTCAAGACCCGACCGATTTAATAATAAATATTGTCAATAGTTACATCAACAGAGAGGCGCAAATTATTGCAGGAAAACGTATTGATCGAGACGAAAGTTTTTACAGAAAAAAAACGTCTCAAATGTTTTATTTCTTTATGCAAAAGTTGAGTTTTCCAAAAATGCCCAAAGGCGGTTTTGATGTTGTCTTGATTGATCAAGTTGTTAAAAAGTTTCTTCTTGACTCTAACGATGTGAATCCATTTTGGCAAGGACAAATATTGTGGCCCGGTTATAGCATTAAGTTTATTCCTTATCAAAGAAAAAAACGGGAAATTGGGTCATCCAAATGGTCCTTTAGCAAGAAGGTAAAATACTTATTAGATGGTATACTAAACTATTCTTATACCCCATTAAGATTTATATCCATTATAGGAATTCTAACATTTATGTTGGGTATTCTTTATGCTATTATTATAACTATTGCCTACTTTTTCGGCAATACTCCTTTTCAAGGTTGGGCTCCATTGATGATAATCGTTCTATTATTCTCAGGGCTACAGTTATTAATGCTCGGAGTTATTGGAGAGTATTTATGGAGGGCCTTAGAACAAGTAAAAAATAGGCCAAAATTTATTATCAAAGATGAGTTAACAAAAAAGGAAACAAGATAAGAATGAGATTGTGTGTACCAACGACTCTTCAAAAGAAAATACTCTATCTTGTTATCTTTTTATATCCTGTGTTATTCATATTTCAAGGAGGAGATTTAACCGATGTTGGATTTTTCGCCATGACGTATCAAAATTTTTTTTATGAATTACAGTTGGGTAATACCAATAGCATTTCCATTCTAAGTGATTTTATCGGTGCATCTTGGCTTACTTTATTTCCAAATCTGGGAATAATTGGCTTAAAATTTCTATCTCTAATATTTTTTTATTTTTCTGTTGGCCTAATCTATCTGATACTTAAAAATTTAACAGAAAAGCGATTACTGTTGTGGTTGGGGATATTTTGCGGAATTGTATTTGCCACACGAAATAGTTCTTTTGAATTTGGTAGGGATGAAGCTTCGTGGCTTTTTCTGATTCTTACAAGTTTTGTTGCGATCAAGGGGTTAACTTCAAGAAGAAAAATTTTCTTTTACTATTCTGGAATATTATTTGTTTTGGCTTGTCTTAGTAGATTTCCGAATATTGGTTTTATCCTATTATTCCCTTTTGCTTTAATATATTTTCAAGTCGGTAAGTGGAAGTCATTTTCTATCAAATATTTGTGGCTTCCTTTCAAACAATACGTATTATTTCTTTTAGGAACGATTACCGCGCTTATGGTAGTTTTATTAATTTTCAAATCCCTTAATATCTATCATATATTTTTAAAAAATTTAGATGTAATTAGAAACTCAGCGGATAATGCATCGGTCTCTAGTTACTCAATGGCGCATCTAATCCAGAGCTATCTCCGTGAAAGCTTTGTTTTTTTACCCCACCTTTTATCTGTCGTGTTCTTAATTCTTACCACATCATTAATTTATAAATATTCAACAAAAAAAGGAAATTATTTAGGCCTAGTTGTATTTGTAATATTGTTGTTTTGCTCAGGCCTTTTTATTTTTCTAGATTTTTCTTCTCGTAACAATATTAAATATTTAGTCCCTGCCTTTTGCGCATTTCCATTAACAATCTCAATAATAAGAAGGGATAAATTTAGCCCAATAGTTGTGATTTTCTCTTTATTGGCCCTAACCCAGGTAGTTGGATCTAATACAGGATTATTTTACAAACTTTCAAAAGGATTTATGGTACTATTACCATTATCAATACTAATCCTTTCTGAAACGAAAAAAATAGAACTCAAAAACCTATGCATACTAACAAAACCTGTATTAATTATTGGGGTCCTCTATATATTTTTTTTTAGTATTGTAACCCGTTTAGGAAGTATTTATCATGTTGATACAGGCATAACATCAAGGTTTCGATGTATATATCCTGTGGAACATAAAAAAATGATAGGAATTCTGACTACAAAGGAGAATGCCTCACACATAAAACAATTAAGTAATGCAATAGAAAACAATATTTCTGAAGGTGAAAACCTTTTTATTTATGGCCACCAACCAATGTTCTATTATTTAACAAAAACAGCTCCTCCGATTAAAAAATTCTGGTTAACAAATAATTACATCCAAATTGATGAGCTTTTTAATTCTTTGGAGAAAAGTATAAATTCAACAAAGAAATATCCTATGATTGTTGATACAAAACAAAATATAATGGGAAATGAAGGACAAAGAAGGTTCGAGCAGTTTTTGAAAGAATATGGATATAAGCAGATAGAGAATAGAAGAAATTTTGATATTTGGAAGAAGTTCTAAAATCCTGTAGCATTTTCAATAATTTTAACTTTATAAATGGACTAGAGCATTGTACAAATTTAATCTTAGTTTTATTGTTGTAACGTTAGAAGTTTAATTATTTCTGGTTCAAAAATCTAAAAATAGAAAAGCAAAATATTTGCTTATGCTGTTTTTCTAACCTAAGTAAGGAAAAATGAGGCTTAATCTGCTCTATCTTATATAATCCATTTGAATTAAGCACAATAATTATATGATTCACGTAACCAAAACCTTTTTACCTCCACAAGAAATTTATCAAAGCATCCTTAAACGTGCTTGGGATAACAATTGGATTACTAATAGGGGAGAATTGGTTCTGGAACTTGAGGATAAGTTAAAGACCTATTTAAAGGTTCCAAATATGATTGCTGCCACCAATGGAACCTTACCATTGCAGATTGCAATAAAAGCATTGAATTTAACTGGAGAGATCATTACCACCTCCTTTAGTTATGTGGCCACTACCTCTAGTATAGTCTGGGAAGGCTGCAAACCCATATTTGTTGATATACATCCAGAATATTTAACCATTGATGAAACAAAAATAGAGGCAGCAATAACCCCAAAGACATCTGCTATATTGGCAACACATGTATTTGGTAACCCATGTCATGTGGAGGCAATCGAGGCTATAGCTAGAAAACATAATTTAAAAGTCATCTACGATGCTGCCCATTGTTTTGGAGTAAATTATAAGGGCGAAAGCATCTTTAATTACGGAGATATAAGCAGCTGTAGTTTTCATGCAACTAAAATCTTCCATACTGGGGAAGGGGGTGCTCTGTTTTGTAAGCAACAAGATCTATATAATACGCTATTTTATCATCATAATTTCGGACATAAGGGACATGAGGATTTTCAGGGCTTAGGAATAAACGCCAAAATGAGCGAATTACAAGCTGCTATGGGCTTGGCAGTTTTTCCTTTTATGCCGCAAATTATGGAATGGCGAAGAAGGGTGGTTCAAGTTTACGAAAACGAACTGAATTTTACAAAGTTGACATTTTTAAAGATTAGGGAACATACAGTTTGGAATTATAGTTATTATCCCATTGTTTTTGAATCTGAGCATACATTAAAGAAAGCCATGAAAAGATTACAAGAAAACGATATTTACCCAAGACGTTACTTTTATCCCGCCCTTCACAATTTACCTTATTTAAATACCCCTGAAATGCCCATTTCTGAATTAGTAGCACGGCGTATACTCTGTTTGCCGCTGTCTCATGACCTATCAGATAAAGACACGAAGAAAATCTGTAAACTTGTTAATGCTGTATTATGAAAGTTGCTTTAATGCAGCCTTATTTCTTTCCTTACCTTGGGTATTTTCAATTGATCCATGCTGTTGATGTGTTTGTGGTGTATGACGATGTTAATTTTAAAAAACAAAGTTGGATTACACGGAATAATATTTTAGTAAATGGTAGAGCATTGAGAATTAATTTAGTTGTTGAAGGGGCCAGTTCCTTCAAAAAAATATATGAGATAAATAGAAATGTTGATGGTATTAAATGGTTAAAAACAATTGAACAATCGTATACAAAGGCTCCTTATTTTGGATATGTATATCCATTGATTGAAAATATTGCGACCAATACCGAAAAAAGTTTATCCAAATTTCTTTTATTCTCATTGCAATTATTAACTGATTATTTAGATATAAAAACAATATTCAAATTGTCCTCGGAAGTAGAAAAGGATATTAATTTAAAGGGAGAAGACAAAGTGATAGCTATTTGTAAATCACTAAACGCTACAAATTATATTAATGCCATAGGAGGTCAAAATCTATACAATAAAGACGCTTTCACCAAAAATGATATTGACCTAAATTTTATCAAAACAAATCCAATCTCCTACAATCAGTTTGGCAATTCGTTTGTACCTGGGTTGTCCATAATAGATGTTTTGATGTTTAATAGTAAAGAAACAGTCATAGGACTATTAAACGACTATAAGTTGATATGAGGGATAAGTTGATTGAAATTCTTGTAAAACTAAATAAGGAATTAAATGGAAGCCTTTTGAAGTTAGATATACCAACTTATGTTGATAAAATCCATAAAGCAGCAACCATTCGCTCCATATACAAGGATGGTGAATTAAAGGCCTTTATTGCCTATTATGACAATGATGAAAATTCTCAAAAAGCATACCTTACCATGCTAGCTGTTTCAAAGGATTGTTGGCACTTAGGATATGGAAAATTACTTTTGGAACAATCGATAAAAGAATTAAGGGAAAAAGGATTTCAATTATATTCTCTTGAGGTGAATAAGGACAACTTAACTGCTATAGCTTTATATAAAAAATTTGGATTTAAGGTAGCACATGGCGAGGAGGGTAGGCTTAAGATGGAAAAAACTTTATAATTCATGATTAGATTTCATCAATATTAGGGATAAATGAGACCCAAATACAAAATACTGCACCTTTGTAATGATGAAAAATTCATTGATCCAGTCATTAGTTCCTTTGAAGAGGTCTATCCTGGTAGATCTATTTACTATATTTTGCAAACAACGGAAGCACCTTTTAAGTATGTTACTTCCAGTAAAGCTGAGAGATTTTTAATTCAAACTGCTGGTGATGAACAACGAATTAGTGAGGTACTGCAAAAAAATAATATTAAGGTTATTTTTTTACATGCTTTGGACCAAAATAAGCAACGTATTGTAAATAGTCTTGATATAGATGTTTTAAAAGTTTGGTTTATTTGGGGCTCTGATTTGTATTGGAACTGGAAATTATTAAAACAACAAATGTTTGAAAGAGACACATTCTCTTTTTTGTATGGTAAAGATTATAGAAAATCATTAAGGAGGCGACTTACGTTTAATAATTCCACCCTATGGTTCTACAACAAGTATAGAAGTATTCATTTTTGGCTACCAAAAGCGCTTATAAAAAAACTTGAAAATAATTTTTTAACGGAATTTTACAAATCAGTACATAAAATTGATGTAGTTGTTCCAATAGTCCCCATGGAATTCAATTACGTAAGTAGGATAAATCCAAAATTAGTGGAAGCTTCTTTTGCATATGGTAATATTGAAGACTTAGCTGCTGGAATTACATTGAATAATGATGAAAGATCAAAACATATTTTAATAGGCAATTCAGCATCTCCTACAAATAATCATGTGGACGCCTTTAAATTGGTGGAACAATGCAAAAAGCAGGGTCAAAAGGTTATTGTACCCTTAAGTTATGGTGGCAAGAAAAACTATGTTGATTTTGTCATTAAAAAAGGCAAGCAGTATTTTGGTGAAGATTTTATGCCTATTTTGAATTTTATGCCATTACAAGAATACAATAAACTTATTTCAAATTGTGGTTTTGCGGTTTTTTATCATCGGAGGCAACAGGCATTGGGAAATATCAACACGATGCTTTATATAGGGGCTAAAGTTTTTTTAAATGGTGAAAGTCCCATATTTAAATATTTTAATAAGGTAGAAATTAAGGTTTTTAATTTGGGTAAGATTGATTCAGCCAGTTTTCAAACATATTTAAGCCCAAATGGCATTGAATATAATAGAACAATTTTATTTCGTTTATATTCAAAGGAAGCCGCAAGGGTAAAAGTAAGTGAGCTACTTTCTATAGTAAATGCTAAATTGAATGATCATTAATGTCGGTTAGTGTTGTTGTCTATACGGCAATTTTTGGAGGGAAGGACCAGATAAAGGAACCTCTCAATTTTGAGGAGGTTGGCTTGATTGATTATTTTTTAATAACAGATGATACAGCCGCCACATCTAGTTGTTACAAAATAATTCATAAGGATCCTATTTATGAAGATATCACCAAAAATGCCAGATATTATAAGATTTTTGGGTTGGAAGAATTTAAGAATTATGATGTTATAATTTGGCATGATGCCAATCTTCAGATAATTCATAATAAAATTTTGGAAATTCTTCGTTTTATGAATCCGAATGGTATCGCTGTTTTTAAACACTCTCAAAGAAATTGTATCTATGCAGAAGCAATCAAATGTATCCAATTAGAGAAAGATTATCCTAATATAATTTTAAGGCAAGTCCTAAGGTATTTTATAGAGGGCGTTAATCCTGAATCTGGGCTATATGATACCTCTTTTGTTGTAAAACAGAACAGAATACTATCGAATGATTTTTTAAAGTTTTGGTGGAAAGAGATTAAAACTAGATCTAGACGTGATCAACTCTCATTGCCCTATGCTTTAAAAATGTTTAAAATTGAACCAGGAATTCTTCAAGGATGTAGAGACAATAACGATTATTCTATATTTTTTAAACACTCCCATTCAAGCTATAACTTTTTATCCTTAAATAAACCTAAGCCATTTAAAAAATGGAATAAAATTATTGCCATTAAATTAATAGTATGGTTAAAGAAAATAAATGGTGTTCAATAAATCATATATAGGGCTAAGAACTGATCTCTTGGAATTGATTGAAGGCGAAACTAATTTGATTTTAGATGTTGGGTGCGCTACTGGTGTTAATGGTGCTTATTTATTGGAAAATGATTTAGCCTCGGTTGTATATGGTGTAGAGTTTGATCCTGATATGGCAAAAGAAGCTGAGATGTGTAATACAAAAGTATTCTGCGGAGATTTGAACTCTGAAGTTTTTAGAAAGTCTATTATTAATGATTCTCCCTTATTTGATTATATCATTTTTGGTGATGTATTGGAGCATTTATTAAACCCAAAAGACGTTCTTATTGATATGAAATCAAGGTTGAAGGAAAATGGTAGAATCATAATTTCGGTCCCTAATATTGCCCATTTAGAATTATTTATTCAAGTGTATCTTAAAGGGACTTTTCCAAAAAACCCACGAGGGATTTTTGATAAAACACATTTGCACTGGTTTACACGAAAGGACCTTTTTAGGTTAATTGGAGATTCTAAATTAAAACTATTAACCTATAAAAGAAAATATAGGTCTCGTGATGCCATCGGATCAAAATTTGATTGGAAATATAAGCTGTTGCGAAAAATAAATAAAGACTGGGTAACTTTTCAGCATATAGTAGTTTGTACACATGAAGACTGATCTATTTATTATCATAGTAACCTATAATGGTATTAAATGGCTTTCGAAATGTTTAAACAGTTGCGTGGCCCATAAGGTTATCGTAGTAGATAATAGTTCTAGTGACGGTACCTTGAACTTTATACAAGAAAACTTTCCTGAAATTACCATACTTCCTCAAAAAAGCAATCTAGGTTTCGGAGCTGCTAATAATATTGGTATTTCCCATGCTCTTAATAATGGGGCAGATTACGTCCTATTGCTAAATCAGGATGCCTATTTAAAGGATGATACTGTAGCAGAATTAATCAAGGCCCATAAAATGAATCCCAAATTTGGGATTCTAAGCCCAATTCATTTAAATGGAACAGGCGATAAATTAGATAAAAATTTTTCAAAATATCTTACCGGTCATGGTAAATTAAAAACAGATGAATTATCGCAGGTATTGTCACAGCCTATCCACGAGCTGTCTTTTATAAATGCAGCAGCCTGGCTTTTGCCTAGAAAAACCTTAGAAATCATAGGAGGTTTCGACCCCATTTTTTTTCATACCGGAGAAGATGTTAATTATTGTCAACGCGTATTATACCATAACTTAAAGATAGGTGTAGTACCTGAAGCTTACATTCTACATGATAGAGAGTTTAGGACAAAAAAGAAGCCTATGAAGAATAAAGAAAAGTTAGCCCATTTAGAACTTGCTTTAAAACAAAAGTGGGCAGATATTAATTTTGATATTGAAGAAAATCTTAGGAAAAAAAGAGAGTGGATTAGAGGTGATATCATAAAATCTATGCTTTCACTTAAGTTAAATGAAGGCCTTCATCAATTAAACAGATATCTACTTATAAACTCGGTTTTAAAGGAAGTTAGAAACAGCAGAAAGATAAATAAGGAAGTTGGATTACACTATTTAAGCACTAAAATAAGATGACTATAGGTATTAGTATAATCACTCCACATCATAACGATTTTAAGGGCTTAAAGCGGATCCATTCACTTTTTTTGAATCAAGATTCTAAAAATTGGGAATGGATAATTGTGGATGATTTTTCCAAACCCGAAATACGAGCTTCCATAAAATCCTTTTTTAATCAAAACCCTAAACCAAATATTAAAATTATTTTTAACGACTCCAAAACAAACGCATCCGTTTGTAGAAATATTGGAATAGAGTATTCCATTTCCAACCGTTTGGTGTTTTTAGATGCAGACGATAGCATTTCCGAAGATTTTGTTCGCAATAGATGCATTGAAGTTAATGAATTTGTCGTATTTAAAAACTTTATCATAGTGGATGTCAATGGGCAAGTGAAGTCTGCACCAATCGTGTCTTCAAATTATTTGGACTGTTTTTTAAGAGCCAAATTTATTTGGCAGACGTCCTGCATTGTATGGAATAAGGAATTCCTGATTAAAATTGGGAAATTTAATACAGAGTTGAAGCGGTTGCAAGATGTTGAATTGTCCATTAGAGCTTTAATTTTAGGAAGTAATTATCAAATTATGGATAACAAGGTTGATTTTTATTATCATGTGGCGCCAATAGATGTTTCAAAAAGACCGGTCAAAATCATTTGCGATGCGGTTAATTACCTCGTCAACTTAATGCAGAACAATTATCAATTCGATAAATACCAAAGAAAATTGGTGACCGGTTATTACTATTTATGTGTGCGTTATTTTAGCCGTTCAAAAAATAAATCGGATCTTGAGTTTGTGGAAAATAGCTTAAAAAGTTTTCATCAAAACAAGTTCATGTCCTTTTTGGGGTACATGAGAGCCTTAACTATTTTACGGTTATATAAACTCAATTTGATTTCAGGTGACTTGTTTCTGCGATTGAATAGATACTTTTACAAGTAGCATATTCTATATGATTACTTTAAAAACACCCATAATTCCAACAGAGACAACTATAGCAAAAGTTGAGGGAAATCATGATTTAGACCTTGAAGCCATTTGCCTATTTATAGCGTTTGGATTTTTTTTCGATACGGATACCTATTGGAAGGATGAAAAAGTATTATCGCCAGGTTCTATCCATACCTTAAATAAAATAAATCACATAGTTTCTTCAGAAAAATGGTTTAATTGGCATTACAGCCCAAGAGAACTTAAATTTAATGAAGCCCTTGAGGAATTTACCGAACTTTTTGAAAGGATTGTTTGGGAACAAACCGAAAATAAACGGGTCATTCTACCCATTTCTGGAGGTCTAGATAGCAGAACACTGGCCGTAGCTTTAAGAAATCATCCCAATGTTGCATCCTACAGTTACGAATTCCAAAACGGATATCCAGAAACCAAAATTGCCCGACAAATAGCGAAGGCCTGTCAATTTCCTTTCACATCCTTGACCGTCCCAAAAGGCTATTTATGGAATTGCATTGAAGAATTGGCCGAAATTAATCAATGTTATTCTGAATTTACCCATCCTCGGCAAATGGCGTTTATTAATGAATTTAAGGGCATGGGCAATCTATTTTCCTTAGGTCATATGGGTGATCTTATGTTCGATTCTTTTGGATTTCAACAATTATCCGTTGATAAGGAAGTTGAGGTTCTTACAAAGCTATTGTTAAAAAAAGGAGGGGCTGAATTGGCAAGTTCCTTATGGAAAATCTGGGGATTAAAAGGTGATTTTAAAGACTATTATTCTACTAGAATTAAATCTTTATTAGAGGAGATTGATATAAAAGAGACTAATCCAAAAATCAGGGCATTCAAAACCCATTATTATGTATCTAGGTGGTCATCCAATAATTTGTCGGTTTTTAAAAGCATACATCCAGTTTCCTTGCCCTATTTTGATGACAATATGTGTGAGTTTATATGCACGGTCCCAGAAAAATATTTGGCGAACAGGCAATTGCAAATTGCCTATATTAAACAAATCGCCCCCGATTTAGCCAAAATTACCTGGCAAGGGCAAAAACCCTTTAACTTAAATTCATACCACTTAAATAAGTCACCCTTCAATTTGCCATATAGAGCCTCAAATAAAATTAAAAGAATACTAAAAGAGAGTATAGGTAAACCTTATGTTTCCAGAAATTGGGAGTTGCAATTTTTGGGTAAAGAAAATGATACACACTTAAGGAAATGGTTATTTGAGTCTAATTTAAAGGGGTTGGTACCTATTAAGTTAATCGAACAATTTTATACGAATTTTAAACAAAAAGAAACTTTGGTCTATTCCCATCCTGTAAGTATGTTGTTGACCTTGGCTTTGTTCCAACAAAAAATTAATTATTGAAAAAGGGTCAATTGCATTCTTTAAGGCTTTAAAAATAGATCACAATAGAACGACACGAGATGGTTGCATTCAAGAGGCCTAAATATTATGCCACAAACAATTAACTAAGCATGTTCTAAAATGAAAGATTTAATAAAATCACTTCTGCCCACAATTGCAATAAAAAAATATCGGGCTTATAGGACCCCTAAAAAATATAGAGGTAGTGATGTAACTTGTCCGATCTGTAATTCATCATTTAAAAAATTTGCACCTTTTGGTTCTTCAAAAAGGGAAAACAGAAAATGCCATTATTGTGGATCTTTAGAAAGGCACCGATTAATATTTCTATATCTTAATGAAAAATTCAATTTCTTTAATAAAAACTCAAATGATAAAATACGATTATTACATTTTGCTCCAGAAAGAATGTTTTATAATATATTTTCTGAATACAATGGTATTGACTATTTCCCCTGTGATCTAATGCCTGAGCGAATGAAGTATAATGGGAAAACAAACATTACGAAGGCGGATATAACCGATATTCCTTTTCAAGATAATTCATTCAATTTCATAATATGTTCACATGTTTTGGAACATATACCCGATGACCATTTGGCAATGTCCGAATTATACCGGGTTTTATCAAAGAACGGTAATAGTATTCTGCAAGTTCCAATTGATAATAATCGAGAAAAAACTTACGAAGACCCCAATATTTCATCTCCTGAAGAACGAATGAAAGCATATGGACATCCCGACCATGTTAGATTTTATGGAAAAGATTATAAAACAAAATTAGAAAAATGTGGGTTCAAGGTGAATGAGGACAATTTTGTTTCTACCTTAAACAAGAATGATATAATTAAATATGGCTTAATAGAATCAGAATTAATTTATCATTGCAAAAAATAAAAATTGCCTTTATTGAATATTAAATGGGTAATTATGTCTCATAATTGAATGCTGGTGTTTAAACATTGCATGAATAGATTTAATAATTTTAATTATTAATTCAATTAATCGAAATGCCTCAAAAAAAAATCAAAATTTTATTTACCATACCTAATTTTGATTCGGCGGGAAGCGGTAAAGTGGTTTATGATCTAATTAAAAATTTAGATAGAACTATTTTTAAGCTCGAAATTTGCTGTTTCCATACTCGTGGAGCTTTTTTTAAGGAGATCGAAAAGTTGGATGTGAAGATTCATGTATTTCCCTTCGCTGTTAATTATCGTCCTTTAATTATATTTCCCTTAAGATTAATTAAGATTGTTCGATTTTTTAACATACATAAGTTTGATATAATCCATTCTTGGCATTGGAGTTCAAATTTCTCAGAACCCTTAGCGGCAAAATTAGCGGGTATTCCTTTTATATATACCAAAAAATCTATGGGCTGGGGAAATAAGGCTTGGAAATGGAAAAGTGATTTAAGTTCCAAGATTATTACTGTTAACTCCGATATGAAACGATTTTATTCGAGAAAGAATCTTAAAAAGATTAGGAATATACCCTTTGGTGTCGATACCAATTATTATAAGCCTTCAAAACAACTGCGTGATGCCTTATCCAAAGACTATAAAATAAAAGAGAACGATTTCGTTATTGTTTCTGTAGTTAACCTAATTCCAGTAAAGGGTGTTGAAATTTTAATTAAGGCTCTAATCGAACTAAAGGACCCTAAGATAAAACTTCTTATTGTAGGTAACGATAAAGGCAATTATGCTGATATGCTTAAAGAATTGGCCAAGGGTATAGAAGCTATTAAGTTTGTGGGTAAAGTAATAGATGTAAGACCGTACCACGCCATTGCCAATCTTTTTGTAATTCCTACTTTAGAGGTGGGTGAAGGCCTACCTGTTGCCCCATTGGAAGCTATGGCTTCGGGTAAGGTTGTAATTGGGTCTGATGTCAGTGGCATAAAAGATATCTTACAACCGTTTCCTAATTGTTTGTTTGAACCTAACAATGTTACAAGTTTAAAAGCATGTATTTTACACCACCTAACTATGGAATCCCAGGAACGAACTTCTTTGGCAACAAAAATGACAAACCGAGTTGAATCAGACTTTAGTATGGAATATTTTATAAAGAGCCATGCAGAACTTTATAGGGAAATTGGTTTTAAAAATTGATATTATTATTGGATAGGTTTACCAAAATAGCCATTTATTCAGGAGAAATTCCTAGTACAACCTTTATTGAAAGATTGATATTAGGACTGTCTCAGCGACAGTTTCAATTACATGTATTTGGTTTGGTTAAAACCTATCCTAAGAACAGTCCTAATGTAAAGGTAGTTGGGTATAGAAACAACAAATTTTCTAAGGGCCTTCATTTATTAAAATTTACCATATTACTAAGACTATTTCAACCTAAACATAAACAGAAATTAGATGCTTGGTTAAAATCCAAAAACCGCCATACAAAGCGGTATAAATTAAATTTTTACCCCGTACTATGGAATACCCCTCATATATTCCATATTCAATGGGCAAAGTCTTTAGAGGATTGGATGTGGCTAAAAGAATTTGGGGTTAAAATAGTTTTAAGTTTAAGAGGCGCCCATATTAATTATTCTCCCATTGCCGATTTACAACTTGCCGAGTCTTACAGGAGAAATTTTCCCAAAGTTGATGGCTTTCATGCAGTTTCAAATGCCATTGCAACAGAGGCGCTAAAATATGGGGCACACCCAAAAAACATAAAGGTGGTTTATAGTGGTATTGACATTAAACCCTCAAATACTTCGGTTCATGAAAAGAATAGATATTTTCAAGTTGTTTCGGTAGGACGTAATCATTGGAAAAAAGGCTATAATTATGCATTGGATGCTATTAAAATAGTAACCGAAACTTATCCAGATGTACACTATTCATTAATTGGATTATCCGATAATATTGAATATATATATCAAATAAAAGATTTGGGAATTGAAAAGAATGTTTCCATACTACCAATTTTATCCCAAATGGATGTTTTAGATCGGATGGCTCGGGCAGATTTAATGCTTTTATCCAGTGTGGAAGAAGGAATAGCCAATGTTGTTCTAGAGGCTATGGCCATGGGTACTCTCGTCTTATCCACTGACTGTGGAGGGATGTCTGAATTAATAAAAGATGGAGAGAATGGGTTTTTGGTGCCAATTAGATTTCCAGAACTTATGGCTCAAAAAATTCTTCATTGTATCTCATTTGAGAAAAATAAAAAGGCAGTTATTATTGACAATGCCAAGGTATCAATTAAACAAAATCATAATTTAGAGGGAATGGTTGATGGGATGATAGAATTATATAATCAAGTTTTAAATGAAGCTTAAAAGAATTGGTTTTGTGTTGTCTTTTCTGCCAGATTACTCTGAGACCTTCTTAAGCTCAAAAATAGAAGGTCTTGTTGAATATGGTCATTCAGTGGTGGTTTATACTGATTATATTCCTAAAAATATAGAACACAAAAATTTTTCTATTATTTCTGGTGCCGATTGGACAGTAAGTAATACTAAAAAGCTGTTTTTAACTGCTAAATATGTCTTTTTCAGTCTTTTTAAATCACCACGTAGATCGTATCAATTATATAAATTAAACAAAAAGGATGGGTTTGATTTTAGATCAAACATTATCAATGTTATTAAAAATCAAAATTTATTGAGGTTGGAGGTTGATTGGCTACATTTTGGTTTCGGTTCTCTTATAGAGGGTAGGGAAAATGTGGCTAAGGCAATAGGGGCCAAATGTGGACTAAGTTTTAGAGGCTACGATCTCTATCTGTCCCCATTGTTGAGACCAAATTGTTTCGATCTAGCCTTTTCTAAAGAAATAAAGTACCATGTGCTTTCCGAGCAAATGAAACTGCACTTATTAGAAAAGGGAATCAATGAAAAAAGGATTAGTGTGATACCACCAGCTATTGATTCTAATTATTTTAAGCCTTTAGAGGCCAGAATTAAAAATAAAACTAATCAATTTCTAACTGTAGCACGTCTGCATTGGAAAAAGGGCTTGGAATATACGTTAGAAGCCCTTTCCCTTTTGAAGGAAAGTGGTTTAGACTTTCAATATAAAATAATTGGAGAGGGAGATCAATACGAACGCCTGGTTTTTGCAGCTTACCAATTAGGCTTAAAAGATAAAATTGAGTTTTTAGGAAAATGCTCTAAGGAGGAAGTTAGGAATTATATGGCGCAAGCAGATATTTACCTTCAATACAGTATTCAAGAAGGTTTTTGTAATGCAGTGCTAGAAGCACAGGCTATGGAACTGTTATGTTTAGTATCTAATGCGGAAGGCTTGGAGGAAAATATAGTACACCAAAAAACTGGATGGGTTGTTCCTAAAAGAAAACCTGGCCTTCTTGCTGATCAGATTATACAAGTTTTGGGTTTAGATGAAAAATCCAAAACTATTATAAAGCGAAATGCCCGCAAAAGGGTTGTTGCTGATTTTAATTTAGAGTTTCAAAATCTTAAATTTTTAGAATTTTATGGTGAATAATTCTCTAGAGGCGTATCTTGTGTCTCAACTAGTAACTCTATAATGACCTCATACGAATACCTACGTTGGTTTACCTATCCTTTCTTGCCAGTACTCTATATTCGAGTTAGGAATGATGTAAAAAACCTTCTTAAGCAATCAAAAATAGGTTCAAAGGAAATTAATATATTAGATGTTGGGGGTAGGAAATCTCCCTATACCATTGGTATTCCTGCCCAAATTAGTTTAATGGATATTCCGCAAGAAAACGAGACGATGAAATCTTTACATCTCGGATTTACAGATAAGTTGCTGGATGATGTTAAAGAAAGACGATCTAATGTTTTTGATTTAATTATTGAGGATATGACCCAAACAACTCTTCCCCAAAATTCTTATGATGGAATTATTTGTGTAGAAGTGTTAGAGCACGTGGAAAATGATGAAGAATTTGTAAAAAACCTGGCCAAGGTATTGAAACCAAATGGATGGGCTTATCTCACCACACCAAATGGTGATTTTATAAAAAATGAAGGCCCGAATAAAAATCCAGACCATAAACGCCACTATACCAAACAGCAATTAATCGATCTTCTAAAAAGTCATTTTAACGAAGTCGAAGTAAATTATGCGGTTAAAACTGGAAAATACCGAGTTATGGGATTAAAAGGATTCAGAAAAAAGAAACCTTGGCTGCTTTTCAAATCAGTCTATGCAAACCTTGTTAATAGGTGGCAATCTAAAAATGTTTTTGATAAAAGCAATGGAACGGCTCATTTGGTAGCAATTGTATTTAAATGATTTTACCAAAATAGTTACTCTTACTAACTAAGTACTTTAAAATTGGTTAAAAAAACGGTTTATTTCTTTTCGTTTAGTTTAGATGAGAATTCGGCAGCTGATTATTTTATTTCGCTCTGCAACGAATTAGCGAAAGTTCATACCGTTATAATAATTGCGAATAAAGTCAGAAATACGAATGTTCCTCTTTCGGAGAAAATTAAAGTTTTCAAATGGCCTTCAAATAACCCTAGGAAAATTAGGGATTTCTATTTTTTAATTAAGTTGGTTCTCAATTATAAGCCTTCCTTTATGGTATCGATATTTAGTTCGGTCAATATTTTTTTAATTGTAGGTTGGCTTTTTCATGTTAAAAATCGTATTGCATGGATAAGATCGTTAAGTACTCAATTTCATTACAATAAATTTTTGGTTTTTAGAAAAAGCATCATTCTAAGATTGGCTACTAGGGTTTTCGTTAACTCAACTGCGACACTAGAAGATGCAAGTCAATTTTACCAAATTGACAAGCAAAAAATGTCAATAATTTATAACTCTGTGATGGATTATAATTTGGTGGTTGACAATAACATTTCTTATTTGCCTAATAAGATTTTGTATGTTGGGAGATTGCACCATTCTAAGGGAATAGATATTCTAATTAAAGCAATTGCGATCTTAAGATCGGAAAAATTAGAATTAGAGATAATCGGTGCAGGTTCTTATAAGTCTGAATTGAAAAACTTAGTTAAAAATTTAAATCTCGAGGACAAGGTTAATTTTGTGGGTCATAAAAAAAAATCGGAGGTTTTGATTTACTTTAAAAAAGCCTTTTGTACAGTTGTCCCAAGTTTTTCAGAGGCTTTTGGTTATACCATAATTGAAGCAATGAGTATGAAGAGCTGTGTTGTTGGGGCCAACAATACTGGAATTAAGGAGACCATCATACATAATAAAACCGGCTTGTTATTCGAGACAGGAAACCCTACAGATTTAGCCGAGAAGATGTTATACCTTTTAAGAAATAATGCCGTCAGGGATAACTTGGCTAAGGAAGGTTATCTAAGGTTTTTAAGTAAGTATGAAATTAATACTAGATTGTTAGAGGATGTTCAGTTTTATCAATAGAACGAATAGATTAAAATTTAAGTTTGAATTATCCAAAGGTATCTGTGCTATATTACCACCTATTTTTTCTCAATCGGTTAGAAATCGAATCATTTCAATTAAAGAAGGAGAGGTTTTAAAACTCGGCTTTAAAAAGAGATCATTAACTGGTAGCTGTTTTTTTGGAAACACCTCGGATTTTCATGCTTTTAAGTTCGCAATACATGGCTATTTTGATTGGAGAAATATTGTCCTAGCCAAAAAACTTTTTCAAATTAAGCCAGGAAATATTATTGAAGTCGGTGCCAACATAGGTACTGAGACCATATCATATGCCGATATCACAAGTCAATTAAATTATAAAACCTTAGCCTTTGAGCCACTACCTTCAAATTTTAGTATTTTAGAAAAAAACAAGGTTCTTAACAAATTGGATAATCTTGAAATATTTGATTGTTTAGTATCGGATAAAAATGGCTTAATTAATTTTAAAATACCTGCTGGAAACAATTCGGGATCAGGTCATATTGTACAGGATACTGAAAAAACATTAACTGACCTTATTAAAATACCAGTTTCATCATTAGATGAGCTAATTCCTCAAGAAAATATATCAATCATTTTTATTGATGTGGAGGGAATGGAATTTCAAGTCATCAAGGGAGCTTTAAATTTAATTAGAACGAATAGACCGTCAATAGTTCTAGAGGTAAATAGAAAATTTCTAGAAAATAGAGGTCAAACTAGTGTATCAGAATTAATGCAACTATTTAATTCCTTATCCTATAACTGTTACTACATTAATCGATTTTCCATAGAAAGGGTTGACAAAAAAAAATTGAAGGTTAATAAGAATAAGAACTGGATTTGTATTCCAAAAGAAGAATCAAAAACAATAAATAAATTGAGGTATAGTTTATTAAAAATGATGGTAAACCCTTTTACAAATTTTGGAACCATTATTAAGGCATCATTAAGTAAAACGCATTTATAATTTTGAAAATTTTCGTTATAGGCTTTCATAAAACTGGCACTACCTCTTTAGAGTTAGCCCTAAATAGGTTAGGTTTTAATGTTTACGGAGGA
This sequence comes from Aegicerativicinus sediminis, assembly GCF_015476115.1. GTDB lineage: Bacteria > Bacteroidota > Bacteroidia > Flavobacteriales > Flavobacteriaceae > Aegicerativicinus > Aegicerativicinus sediminis. The sequence continues at coordinate 2,993,240 of NZ_CP064295.1, forward strand.
GATCAAAAACTGTTAAGCATTAAAAATGTATCTGAAAGGCAGAAATATATTAAAAATATACTGAAGCAATATAATGTCGTTCAAGATATGCCATGGCCCCTGTTTTATAAGGAGCTTTATGAAATGTTTCCAGATTCCAAATTTATTTTAACTTATAGATCTCCAGAAAAATGGATTAAAAGTGTGGTGCAGTTTTTTGCAGGAATAAAATTTCCTTTACATCAAAAAATTTATGGTGTTCCCTGTGCAGCAGGCTATGAAGATATTTACCTCCATAAATATAACGCACATAATCAGGAAGTCTTAGAATTTTTTAATGGCAATTCCAATTTTTTAGTGATGGAAGCAGGTAAAAACTTCGATTATGGAACCCTTTGTGGATTTTTAGAGGTGAGGGCCATTCCTTCTGAGGCTTTTCCTCATGGACGCAACAATTCTAAAAGATTATTGCCAAAATTTAAATGGTATAGGCAATTAAGATCTTATTATTGGAATCTTAAAAAGGGATATAATTGAAAATTTTGCTCTTTTACACCAAAAATCAAGGGTACTTATCCCAGTTTTTTTCAGAGTTTTCGGACTATTTGAGCACACAAGAAAATGAAATTTTTATCTTTTCGTTTAAGCAAAATAATGGTTACAGTCAAAATAGCAATATTCATTTTTATACTAAGAAAAAGAGGGGATTTATTTCAAATTATTTCCAGGTATTCCAAATAGTTAAGAAGATTAGGCCAGATGTAATTATCGCTAATTTTAGTTATGTAAATCCTGCAATTATTTCTGGTTATCTGTTCAATACTAAAACCAAAATTGCTTGGTGTGATTCTTTAATTAAACAATCGGGAGCCAATTGGTTAAATAATAATATCAAACGAATTGTATATAGATATGCGAATTATTTAATTGCCAATTCATATCTCATGCAACAGGAGTTAATCGATATTATTAGGGTAAGGAATGACAAAATAAAAGTCATCCCTTTTTATACCAATATCCATTTGAAAAATAAAGCTACTAAGACAAAACCAAATGACATTTTCAAAATTGGTTGTCCAGGTCGGCTAGAGGAGCATAAAAATCAATTGATAGTTTTGAAGGCCATAAAATTGTTGAATTTTAATTCAAATGCGAAACTGAGGTTGTTTCTAGCTGGTACCGGAAACAAAAAAAAACAGCTAATCCAATATGCGGATGAGAATGATTTGCCTGTGGATTTTTTAGATCAATTGAACTCAGATAAAATATTGGACTTCTATAATGAAATGGATTTAATTGTATTGCCTAGTCTGCATGAAGCCTTTGGATTAGTGGCTATTGAAGCTATGGCACTTGGGAGGCCAGTAATTATCTCTAAAAACTTTGGAGCCTTATCCTTTATAGATCAAAATAAATTTAAATTGGATTCCTTTACTTTCGATCCTTCGAACGTAAAGGAATTAGCTGAAATATTGGAAACATATAAACAAGGAGATGGGCATAATGGTGAATATTTCCAAAATCTTTATAAACAAACCTTTAATAAAGGCCGTATTTTTGAAAGTATTTCAAATATTATTTTATCCGAAACCATAGAATAATGAAGGAAGAACCATTGCTTTCATCACTATTTTTTTTCAAATACCTTCATTCTACCCATTATTTCCGTTTATTAAATATGGATGGTAACTTGGTATTTCCACTATGGGAAAACCTTCCACAGTCCATCAAAGATAAAATTGAACTTTGCCAAGAATTTAAATCTGAGCTATCTAAACGGCATGAGGCCTCGTATCGAACTATTTTAAAAGGTTATTTGGGTGAGGTAGAACATGTAAATAATTTTCAAGAAATACCTTTAGAGGATAATTATAGGTTTTTAAGAAGGTACGTTAGTCCCTTTTGGGTACTATATGTATTGGTTGTTCGCATCTTAAGTTTCCATAATATTTATAAAGAGATTTTGGCTTGGCACCGGTGCAAAAATGAACACCGAATTAATTATTGGGAACAACCTATTGTGCAAGATTATAATAATGAACTAGGAACTGTTTCTGACTCTCAATTAGTAAGTGTGATTATTCCGACACTCAATAGATATGTGTATTTAAAGGATGTTTTAAATGATTTGGAAAATCAAACCTATTCCAATTTTGAGGTAATTGTTGTTGATCAATCCGATAATTTTAATAATAATTTCTATGATCAGTTTAATCTTAATTTAAATATCATTTACCAACAGGAAAAAGAATTATGGAAAGCCCGTAATCATGCAATAAAAATGGCTAAAGGAGATTTTATTTTACTATTTGATGACGATTCTCGGGTTGAAAAGGATTGGATAAAATACCACATAAAAATATTGGAAGATTTTGAAGCAGATATTTCCTCTGGAGTTTCCTTTAGCGTCATTGGTGCTGAAGTGCCCAAACATTATTCTTATTTAAAGATAAGTGATCAATTGGATACTGGCAATGTAATGATCAAGAGGAATGTTTTTAAAAAGATCGGTCTCTTCGATAGGCAGTTTGAAGGACAACGTATGGGAGATGGGGAGTTTGGATGTAGGGCCTTTAAAAATAATTTAAAAAATATTTCAAATCCATTTGCACATCGAATTCATCTAAAGGTTGATTCAGGCGGGCTCAGGGAAAAAGGTAGTTGGGATGCATTTCGCCCCTCTAAGTGGATTGCGCCAAGACCAATTCCATCCGTCATATATTTTTTTAGACGTTATTTCGGACGAAAAGCAACATTGTTTGCACTTCTAAAGAATGTACCTCTTGGCTTGGTGCCTTATCAATATAAACAGAACAAACTAAGATTGATTATATCCATCTTATCATTAATTATTCTGTTCCCCGTTGTGTTGATCCAAGTAATGTGGTCATGGCGTTTAGCATCCTTAAAACTTAAGGAAGGACCTCTTATTGATCAATTGCCATGACCAATACCGAAATTCCGATATTATTAGTAACCTCAGAATTTCCACCACAACCTGGGGGTATTGGTTACCATGCCTATCATCTAGCAACCTTTCTCGAAAGGGATGGTTTTGAACTCACAGTGATAACAGATCAGCGGTCTCTTGATGGTAAACAAGAAGCAACCTTTGATGCTAGTTGTGATTTTAAGATCATCAGGGTAAAAAGGGAAAGACTTATTGCGAAAACCTATTTAACGAGAATAAAGCAGGTTATCCAAAATACATCAAGGAAAACTATAGTAATTGCTTCCGGAAAATTTTCCCTTTGGGTTGTAGCCATGCAATCTCAGTTTAAAAATTGTAAAACAGTTGCAATTCTACACGGCACGGAGGTCAATTTTCAAAATCCCATTTTAAAAAAGTCCATTGATTTTTCTATAAAGCGTTTCGATAAATTGATTGCCGTATCTAATTTTACAAAAAACTTGGTGGCATATTTAAATCTGCCTATTACTGTTATTCCAAATGGAATTGTCTTTAATTATTGGAATATGGATCGAGCCAATACCGCTTTAATATTGAAAGGAAGCCCCATTCTTGTAACAATCGGCCGAATATCTGAACGCAAAGGACAATTTAAGGTGGTGGGTTATTTGCCAGAATTAATTAAATATTGGCCACATATTCAATACCATTGTATCGGTTTAGACAACGAGGGTGGAAAGTTAATGGAGTTGGCTACTACTTTGGGTGTCTGCTCCCATCTCACCATCCACGGTCCTTTGCCTACAAATCAATTAAAAGACTACCTGTCTAAGGCAGATATTGCTCTGATGTTAAGTCAAAATACGTATTCTGGTGATGTGGAAGGTTTTGGTATTGCTGCTTTGGAGGCCAATGCTTTAGGAATTCCAGTTATAGGTTCAAAAGGAAGCGGTTTGGAGGATGCCATAGAGGATTATAAATCTGGTCGATTGGTTGATTCTAGTAATTTTGAAGAAATAAAGGAAGCTATTAATGAAATTCTGAAGAACAGGCCGGTGTATAAACAGAATTCGGTTTTATGGGCAAAACAACATGATTGGTCTAAAATCATTCAACAATATTTGAACGTATTAGAATGAAAACCTTAGCCATTATTTCACATACCGAACATTACCTTAAGGAGGATGGAAGCTTAGTAGGTTTAGCTCCCACGGTTATGGAAATAAATCATCTTTTGGCAATTTTTGATAGAATAATTCATTTGGCCATGTTGCATTCGTCGCCTGCACCCGCCAACACCTTGGCGTATTGCTCAGACCGCATTAAATTTGAAGCCTTGCCTGCTTTGGGAGGTAAAAATGCTGCTTCAAAAATAAAAATGCTGTGGTATGCTCCTAAGGTGCTTTTCAAAGTCCAAAAGGTGTTAAAAAAGGCTGATCTATTTCAGTTTCGGGCACCAACAGGTATAGGTGTATTTGTTATTCCTTATTTATTGCTTACTTCAAAAAGGGGTTGGTTTAAATATGCTGGTAATTGGCAACAAAAGGATATTCCAATTACTTACAACTTTCAGCGTTGGTTATTAAAAAATCAATCCAGAAAAGTAACGATTAATGGAAATTGGGAAAATCAGCCAGTCAACTGCATAACGTTTGAGAATCCTTGTTTGACCCAAGAGGAACTAATTGAAGGAGCCAATCTCGAAAAACATTTTGATCCACAAAATATTTCCATATGTTTTATAGGTCGTTTGGAAAAGGAAAAAGGATTTGATTTGTTTTTAAAAGCCATTCAAAATTTACCCCCGGCTTTTAAAAATCAGATTAGTACTGTTCATATCATTGGTGAAGATCGGAATTTTACTTATGGAGATCTGATAAATAATCTGGGAGTTAAGATTGTAAACCATGGGTTGCTCAAAAGATCGGAGGTTCATAAAATTTTAAAGCAAACGCAGCTTCTAATATTGCCTTCCAAAACTGAGGGTTTTCCGAAAGTATTGGCTGAGTCCTGGAATTATAAATGTTTAACCATAGCATCCGCTATCCCAGGACTTGATGAATATTTTCATCTTCAAATTGCAAGGTGGTTAAAATCTTCCAATTTAAGCGAATTGCAAAAAGCCATTGAAGATATACTTACATTAGGTGAAAATGAATTTAAAACTAGAACAAATTCCCATTTAAACTGGGTCGAAAACTTTACCTATAATAAGTATAATAATCGTATAAAGGAATTGGTTTTAAACGAATAAAACTTATTATTGCAAGAGACTATGGATAGTAAACCCCACCAACTACCCAAGTTTTTAAAATAAGATTCTATAATAGCAGACCTACAGTTACTGATGTTTAAAAAACTGACCTGGCTTTTAAAACGACACCCATTTTTATACCGAACACGGTTCAAATTATTATCCAAACAGGTAACTGAAAAGGATATAGATAACTGCAATTATAATAACGATAATCCCAAAAACAAGATACCAGCTATATATTGGGAAAAAAATAGGGAGATTTTCCATTCAGGTATGCCAACTTCTGATTTTGAGAAAGTTAAGACAATTAGTATATGGCTGCAAGACAATGTTAAAGGAGGCCCTGGCCTTAGCCAACCGTCCGATACTGCATTGAAAATGATGCTGAAGGGGGAAGGTGGGGTCTGTAGTGATTTTGCCCAGGTTTTTAATAATTTTTGTGTCATAAATGATATTAAAGTAAGGGAATGGGGAACTACTAGAATACCATTTACAAAAGAGTTTGGAGGGCATTCCTTTAATGAGGTGTTTATTGCTGAATGGAACCAATGGATGATGATTGACGTATATTACTGTCTGTGGTTTAAAGATTTGGAAAACAATAAATTGTCAACTCTGGGATATTTTAAGTCTCAGCGTTTAAATGTAATCGTTAATGCTGAAATGTATTATCCTAATAAGCGACTTGAGTCTAAAACCCTTGAACGGAATTATTACAAATCCGGTTTATTACCGTTTGTGATTTGTAGGTATGATAATAAAAATTATGATATTCTTTTAAAGAATACTCGTTCTTGGCTGCCGGTATTTATCTCACACTTTTTGATGGTTGTTATTGGGAAAACCTATCATTACCGTTTTCCCTTAGATAACCCAAGTTCTTTATACAGATAGTAAAACTCAAATGAAAAAGGCGGAGATCACATATGGATTGACAATTGGGATTCATGTCATTATAGGAATACTTATTTATTTTAATGAAAGTCTGGCTAAACTTTATTTTTTTGGCGCAGTATGTGTATTTGGATTTAGAATAATTGTTTCTAAACCAAATGATAAAACCTACGAAATTTTGAAGACAGCTGCTTATTTTGTGGGCGCCGAGGTTCTATTAAGAACTACCAAGGGAGCAATTTCCTACGAGGCAGGAAAATATGTCGTTATTTTATTAATGACTATTGGTATGTTTTATAAGGGCATTTCAGGAAAGGCCTATCCTTATATCCTATACATTTTAATGATGGTCCCTTCTATCTTTGTTGCATCTACAACCTTATCTTTCGATGCTAATTTTAGAACGAATATTGCTTTCGTGCTAAGCGGTCCGGTTTGCCTAGGGATTGCAGCTTTATTTCTATACAATAAGGCTATTACAAGACAAAAATTGGATAATGTGATTCTAATGATAGGTCTTCCAATAATTACACATACCACCTATATTTTATTTTACAACCCAACCGTTAAAGCAGTTCTCTCGGGTACCGAATCGAATCGCTCGGCTTCAGGAGGTTGGGGGGCCAATCAAGTATCCTGCATATTAGGGTTGGGCATGTTGATATTTGCAATTCGGTTTTTTAAAAATTCACCCAATTTAAATTTAAAATTACTTAATGCATTTCTGTTTTCCGTTATAAGTTACCGTGCATTAGTTACATTTAGCAGAGGAGGAGTCCTTACGGCAATACTCAGCATTGCTGCATTTTTAGCAATCTACTTTGCCTTTACGACATCAAAAAAGAGAAATGAAATAATCATCGGGGGGCTACTATTCGGCTTTATTACATTTGGTGTATGGACGTATAGTTCTATGCAAACTGATGGATTGCTCGATTTACGTTATGAAAACAGGGATCATTTGGGTAGGGAAAAAGAGGATGTAACTACTGGTAGACTTACACTTTTTCTAGAAGAAATGGAAGGATTTATTCATAATCCTTTTTTTGGTATTGGATCGAGTAGGGCAAAAGATGAACGTGTAGAAATTGAAGGTCAAGGGACTACTTCGCATAATGAAATGAGTAGAACTCTTGCTGAACATGGTTTTTTCGGCATTATTATGATACTCGTTTTGATTTTTAAACCTATATGGTTTAGATCTTTGAATAAAAAGAATGTCTATTTTTATGCCTTCTTAGGCTTTTGGTTTGCTACCATAAATCATTCATCTATGCGAATTGCTGCGCCTGCCTTTGTGTATGCGCTAGCACTTTTAAATGTTGTTAATGAAAAATCTTTTATATATAGGCAACAACCTAGACTACAAACTTCAGAACCCCAGTTACAACAGTAAACTTACTTTATTGTTAGGAGAAGAAGGTTTTAAGGTAACCCTTTCGTCTTCCAAAAGAAATAAAGTTTCCCGCTTGCTAGATATGTTGGTAACGGTCGTTCGGCTCAGAAACCAAACTGATCTTGTGTTGATTGATACCTACAGCACTCAAAATTTTTATTATGCCCTATTTGTGTCTCAACTATGCCGCCTATTAAAACTGCCGTATATCCCAATTCTTCATGGAGGAAATCTACCAAAACGACTAAAGAACAATCCCCATTGGTCTAAATGGGTGTTTAAACATGCGTATACCAATGTGGCGCCTTCTCTTTACCTAAAAGTTGCCTTTGCGGCACATGGTTTTAATAATCTTGAGTTTATCCCTAATACCATAAACATTAAGGAGTACCCATTTACGGTTAGGGAGTTTAATACACCTAAGTTATTATGGGTGCGTTCCTTCTCTAAAATCTACAACCCTATTTTGGCAGTGGAGGTATTTAGAAAAATAAAGGAAAAATATCCAGCTGCCGTGCTCACCATGGTCGGCCCTAATACCGATGGCACTTTGGGAGAATGTGAAGATTTGGCAAACTGCTACGACCTCCCTATAAATTTTACAGGTAAGTTAACCAAAAAGGAATGGGTAGATTTGTCTAAAGGCTATAATATCTTTATTAATACCACTAACGTGGATAATACCCCCATATCAGTTCTGGAAGCCATGGCCCTTGGCCTTCCTGTGGTTTCTACCAATGTGGGCGGTATGCCATTTTTAATAACCGATAATGAAGATGGCCTTCTTGTTCCTCCTCAAGATGTAGCAGCATTTGTAGATGCTATCGAATTGCTGATGTCAGATCACTCTCTCCAGCAACGAATTACAATCAATGCAAGAAAAAAAGTCGAACATTTCGATTGGTCTCACATCCGCCATAAATGGTTAGAGCTTATTGAAAACGCTTCCAAATCTTAATTTTTCTATCATACTTTTTGTTAAGAAAAAGTATCATAAAGAAAAACAATTGAATAACCTAAATTCTTCTAGTCTCGATAGTTATCGGCAATGAACACCCTTTTCAAGAAAAAGTATCATAGAAAATCTTAATGGTCAAAAAAACACTAGGGAAACCATTAAATTGTTCGGACAATATTTCAAAATATCTAAAATTTTCACTTATAAAATGCATATTCAATAAAATGAATATCAATTTGTTGTGAATAACTAACTTGATTCCAATAACGCTAAACTTCTACCTTTAATTTATCAAGCTGTTGCTTAAAACATCCTATCTTTACATAGCCAACCCTGACTACTATGCCTAAACAATCGGGTATTCACTTTGAAATTTCCGAACGCAAAATCCTATTACGGCTTCTGGATATTGTGTTTGTGCTACTTAGTCTCTATACTTTAGAACTTTTTTTTGATTCCGACTATTTTAGGATTACAGATATTCGTCTCGTTTCGGTTGTTGTACTTGTTGGCTATTTGCAAATTTTCGGGACAGTATTCGAGTTATATGACCTGCGGATGGCGAGTAAGTTCGATGTCACCTTCCGTAATCTAGTCTTGACTGTTTCCGTTTCTGTACTGGTTTATTTATTTACGCCAATTCTTACACCCTTTTTACCAATAAACAGGATTCAGGTACTCTATTTTTATTTGGCTATTCTTGCCGGTTATATGGCTTGGCGATTGGCATATCATTTTGTTATTGCTTCACCTAGGTTTTATAAAAAAGTACTTGTAGTAGGTGAAGTCTCAGATTTGCAGAATCTTATAGGGCCTTTGCGCGAAGCGGATCCCAATTACCATATTGTGGGTTTTATCAATTGTGAAAGGGAACATAAAGATCCTATTCGTTTCAAGGGGTTGAAAGAATTTAAACAGGAGGAATTACTTGAGGTCATAGTCAACCAAAAAATTTCTGAAATCGTAGTGGCTACCTATAACTCGGAAAACATTACTAATGATATTTATAGTGACCTTATTACTCTATTAGAGGCCGGTTTTACCATACGTGAATACACTCAGGTATTTGAGGAAATTACCCATCGAGTTCCTGTTCAATTTGTTGGTAAGGACTTTTACAAATATTTTCCATTTAGTAGGAGTAACCAAAATACGGTATATCTCTTCTTTCAAAGATTAAGTGAAATTTTGTTATCAATATTGGGTCTTATTATCTGTGCCTGTCTAATCCCCTTTGTGTTAATAGGTAACGCAATAGCCAATCGTGGTCCATTATTTTATAGGCAGGAAAGGGTTGGAAAAAACGGTGCGACCTTTAGCATTGTCAAATTCCGAACCATGAGTCCAAATGCTGAAAGTAATGGTGCCCAATGGGCAGAAAAGGATGATCTTCGTGTTACTCCTTTTGGAAAATTTCTAAGGCGAACACGTATAGATGAATTTCCACAGTTTATAAATGTGCTTAAAAATGAAATGAGTGTCATAGGCCCTCGACCCGAGCGCCCATATTTTGTAAAGGAACTGTCTATGATTATCCCGTTTTATGAAACAAGGCATATTATAAAACCTGGACTCACTGGTTGGGCACAGGTATCTAGTCGGTATGGTGGTACCGTTGATGAATCCTTGGTAAAATTACAATACGATTTGTACTACATTAAACACCGGAGTTTTTGGCTAGATCTGAACATACTGGTTAAAACCTTCAGCACTATTCTCTATTATCGCGGGCAATAAATAAATTTGAGTTCAATTTTAAAATTATTCTTTTTGCGAAGTTGGATATTACAATGTAAGGGGGTTGTCATTCCAAACGAGGCACGAGAAGGAATCTCCTAAATTGGGAATTTTTCATCCTTGATCAGTAAAACAAACGAATAGGATTGTACCGGCAGTTCATCAAAATTAAAATCAGCTTAATTTATAAAATCGTTCTTGGTCTTCTAAACCAAGTGATTAATCCAAGTAACAGGCAGATAAACAGAGCTATTCTGGCTATATAATCTCCCGCAAGTGTATAAAATGTAAATTCTTCATTCGTGTGAAGAGTCCCGCTTAAAGCGCCTTTAGTATCATAGGGAAGGGAGGAGGTAATATCCCCCTTTTGATTGATCATGGCCGAAATACCGGTATTGGCGCTTCTTCCAATTGGCCGTCTAGTTTCAATTGCACGCAGTCTAGCGTAGCTTAAATGCTGTTTATGGCCTTGAGTATTATTCCACCAGGCATCGTTTGTAATAATAGTTAAAAAGTTGGCCCCGTTTCGCACATAACCTGTTACAAATTCACCATATACTGATTCATAACAAATGATTGGTGCCGCCATAAATTCTTTGTCTGCCGTAGTAAATACCGATCGATTCTCTTGGGTAGTTTTCATTGCCACTGTTCCTCCTAAATCAATCATGGCATCTCCAACCAATGGTTTCAAAATAGATTGGTATGGCAAATCTTCTATGCCCACTACCAATTTCGATTTATGATAAAACTGTGTAGAATCTTTAGAATTGATGAGGATGGCCGAATTGTAATCGTTATACCAAATGGAGTCCCTATAATAATTGGACTTTGCAGAAACTTTGTTTGGATCAGTAATAAAATCTATAAAGGATACACCAGTTAGCAAATTAACCTGTGGGTGTTCTAGGACATATTTGTCTAATTGGTATTTAAACAATGCATTTTCCAGTTCTCTTAATTTCACATTATAGGCGAATACGGTTTCTGGAGCCAAAATGAAATCAGTAGAATCAGTTACCTTCGAATCTGAAAGTTCTATAAAAAGCTCTGCTATTTGATTGTTAGGGATGTTATATTTCTCATCATAGGGGTCGATATTGGGCTGCAATGCAATAACATTCACTTCTTTGCCAGTTTCCTCATAGCTGAAATATATAAACAGTGAAATGAGTATAGGAACAATAATTAGTGTAAGTGCCCATATTCCATAGCTTTTTAAAAGCTTTTTACTGTTCTGTAAATTAAAATGCAGGGTGCCATAGAAAAGAATCACATTAACTATAAGTACCCATAATGTGCCTCCAAAAGTGCCTGTATATTCATACCATTGGATCCATTTATAATGTTCAGAAAAAGCATTTCCTAGATTCAACCACGGCCAGGAAAAATCCCAATGTAAATGCAGATATTCAAATGATATCCAAATGCTAATAAAAAAGAGGCAACTCTTCCAAAGTGAAGTCCGTTTGGCGACTGTATGGTAAAGTACCATTACGATTGCCATAAGCATGCTATTCACTAAAATTGCGAATGCTGCCCCAAACTCACTTGCAAAACGTAACCAACTTGTAGTTACAAAATTCCAAATTAAAAAAGTTAGGTAGCTATATCCAAATATCTGCCATTTCTTAAGGCGAGTATCAGAATTTCTAACAAAGAATTCAACAATGAGTAAAGGAATAAACGCGACAAACAACAACAATGGTTGTCCATAAGTAGGCCAGGAGAGGGCAAATAAAAATCCTGATAAAAGCGCGAGTAAAAATCGATTCATATCGGCTTTAGCTTAGGTTTAGGTATTGTAAATATAAGGGTATTGCTAGCATTATCTAAATATGCTGAAATCTAATTTTAAAGAAAAGATATTGGAATAAAGCGCTGCACTTTGGTCGCCTATATCTGTAAATGCGTAATCTATCTGAATACCTTTGTACTTAAATCCAACGCCAAAATTGGGTTGGAATGTCATATTTTCTGAATTGTCTAGCGGTAATTCATTTTGAAAATTCCCCACCCCTAACCTTAGAAATACCATATCAATATATCCAAATTGAAACCCTAGGGCAGGATTGATGCTGGCAAAAGAAGTCGATATGATGTCGTTTGTTTCGGTAAAGCGAACATTTAAATCAAAAGATGCCAATAGCGCATAATCGTAATGAAAGACCATGCGTTTAGAAACCCCTATTTGAAGTTTTGGGATAGTCAACTCTGTACGCTCAGGAACCGTTTGGTTTTGACCTTCAATTGCATTTTGGATATCTTCTAATCGATCTTCATCAAAACGCCAAGCATTAAATGTGGTAGTGATGTCCCTTGCCATAGCACCAAATTTCCATTCGTTACCAAAGTCTATTTGAATACCCGCATCTAGGCCAAATCCCCAAGAGGAGGCAAAGTCTCCGATAACTCTGCGTATAACTTTTGCATTGACACCATAGCTAATCCCTTGAACTTTTAAATTACGTGCATAACTAAACGTTAGACTATAATCTGCAGTTGAAAATAACTTTATCCGATCGTAGTTGATATTCCCTTGCTCATCAATAAGCTGAGTGGTGTCTAAAATATCGTCTACACCAAAACGTATCAATGAAATACCTACTGCACTGCGATCGTCTAACGGCATGGCAAAGCCTATATAATTATAGTTGGCAATGTTGGCAAAATAACTGCTGTGCATCAGAGCCAATTGGTTGTCTTCCATTTTTAGGAGTCCAGCTGGGTTCCAATAACCAGAATTAACGTCTCCGGTATGACTAACCACAGCATTGCTCATTCCCAAGGCCGCAGCATCAACACCAATATTCATAAATTCATTGGAATACTTCCGGGTGGTTTGGGCAAAGGAAAGGCTTATAAAAAGCAGGGAAAAGAGCCTCAGAAATACGTTCAATCAGCAAAATTTTTACAAATATGCATATTATTTTCAATCTTTTAAACTGAAAAAGGACGTACTTATTGCGTTTGCGATGTTTCTAGTAGCTAGAGTTTCCTATTTTTACACTAAAGATAATTATGCGAGTAAAAGCCCATATTCCAAATGCCGTAACCCTTCTAAATCTGCTATCTGGTTGCATAGCTGTTTTATTTGCGGTTTCCAATAATTTTATTTGGGCGGCCTGTTTTGTGTTTATAGGTATTTTCTTTGACTTTTTTGATGGTTTTCTAGCGCGTAAATTGGGTGTTCAAGGACCCTTAGGACTTCAATTAGATTCGCTCGCAGATGTGGTGACATCTGGAGTTGTTCCTGGAGTGGTTATGTATAAAATGTTAGCGTTGTCGCTATCCGTTCCTGCCACTACTGAAATCGATGAATGGAATGTACTTTTTACTGAGGCGATTAACTGGCGTCATGTGGTGCCTCTTTTTGGTTTGTTTATAACCTTAGCTTCAGCCTATAGATTGGCACGTTTTAATATTGATGAAGATCAACAATCGTTTTTTAAAGGTCTACCGACGCCTGCCAATTGTCTGTTTATTATTTCTATACCGTTGATTTTAGAATTTGAATATTTTCCATTGGCGTCAAAATTACTTTTGAATCCTTGGTTTCTAATATTCATTACAATATTAAGTTGTTATATATTGAATGCTTCAGTCCCATTATTCGCATTGAAATTTAAAAACTACGGTTGGAAGGGTAATGAATTTCGTTATATCCTAATTATAACAAGTGTTATACTATTGATAACCTTGCAATTTGCAGCAATTCCATTACTAATTATACTTTATATTATTCTTTCGGTTATTAGCAACCAAATGGTAACTAAATCGAAATCCTAATAGATTAATCAATGGCTTCAGGTTTTTTCGCATTATTAGATGATATAGCATCCATTATGGATGATGTTGCCACTATGGCAAAGATAAGTACCAAAAAAACGGCTGGAATTTTAGGAGATGATTTGGCAGTCAATGCTGAAAAAGCATCCGGTTTTGTTTCCTCTAGGGAATTACCGGTTTTATGGGCTATTACCAAAGGATCCTTCCTAAATAAATTGATTATACTTCCGATCGCCTTTCTTTTAAGTGCCTTCGTTCCGGTAGCCATAAAAATTATTCTGGTTATTGGAGGTTTGTATCTTGCTTATGAAGGTGCTGAAAAAGTGTATCATTATTTAGGGAAACACGACGAGCACAAACATGTTGATTTAAATGAAAACCTTACTAAAGAACAAGTACTAGAAAAAGAGAAGGAAAAAATTAAGTCTGCAATTCTTACCGATTTTATTCTTTCCGTAGAAATCGTAATTATCGCTCTCGGTACTGTGATGGAAGAAACACTTACCATCCAAATATTAGTGGTATCTATAGTTGCAATTATTGCTACCATTGGGGTTTATGGCATTGTAGCCCTAATTGTACGAATGGACGATTTAGGAATTAGATTGATCAATTTTAATGATAGGGATAAAAGCTTTACGGACAGCATTGGCAACTTTTTAGTAAAAGCCTTGCCTAAGATTGTAAAGGGGCTATCGGTAATTGGAACTATTGCCTTACTCTTGGTTTCAGGCGGAATATTTGCTCATTACGTCCCATTTCTGCATCACTTTTTAGAATCTTGGCCTTCTATCCTTAGGGAATTTGTAATGGGTGTTTTGGTTGGAGCTTTAGTGCTCGTTTTGGTTATGCTCTTTAAGAAGATTTTTAACCTAAATAAAAAGAAAGGGCATTAAGTTAAAAAGTAGTGTCTGAATTAATCAGTACGGATTTTCTTTTTGCGCAACTCGAAGTTCTGCCCAAGATATACTTTCCTAACCATTTGGTCATTTGCCAAGTCTTCAGGCACACCCGCCTTAAGAATACTGCCTTCAAACATTAGGTAAGTGCGATCAGTAATCGCCAATGTCTCTTGTACGTTATGGTCAGTAATTAAAATACCAATATTCTTTTTTGTCAATTGAGCGACTATCCGTTGAATGTCCTCAACAGCTACGGGGTCAACTCCAGCAAAGGGTTCGTCCAAGAGAATAAAATTAGGATCTGTTGCCAAAGCCCTCGCAATTTCAGTTCGTCTACGTTCCCCCCCAGACAATAAATCTCCACGGTTTTTACGTATATGGCCTAAACTAAACTCTTCTATAAGGGATTCCATTTTTTCAACTTGGGCTTTCTTGCTGAGGTTAGTCATTTGAAGGACACTGAGGATATTATCTTCAATACTTAATTTCCTGAAAACAGAAGCCTCTTGTGCTAAATACCCAATTCCATTCTGAGCCCTTCTGTACATGGGAAATTTGGTAATCTCTGTATTGTCAAGATAAATTTTACCGCTATTGGGTTTAATTAACCCCACTATCATATAAAATGAAGTGGTTTTTCCTGCCCCATTCGGACCTAATAAACCTACAATCTCACCTTGGTTTACTTCCAAGGAAACACTTTTAACCACGGTGCGACCGCCATATGTTTTAACAAGATTTTCGGCTCTTAACTGCATAGAATTAAATTGAACTCAAAAATAAGGATTCTCAAATTAGCCTTATCTTTTTATAAAAGGTTTAACGATTTTCCAAAGCGTCCCAGTATTCATAGGCTCTTCTGAGGTGTGGTACCACAATTGTGCCTCCAACTAATGTTGCAATACCCAATGCTTCAGTAACTTCTTCCTTAGATAACCCTTCCTTATAGCAATTCTCTAAATGATACTTTATACAGTCGTCGCAACGCAACACCGCTGAGGCTACCAAACCTAGCAATTCCTTCGTTTTCACATCCAGGGCACCTTCCATATAGGCATTGGTGTCTAGATTGAAAATTCGCTTAATCAGTTTATTGTTATCGTTAAGGATCCGTTCATTCATGCGCGAACGGTAGTCGTTAAATTCTTGAACCAAATCGCTCATATAAGATTTATTTAGTTTTTAGTTCTTTGGATTTTGCGGCCCTTTTCTGGTTTCTAACCACCAAGGCAGAAATATATATACTTATTTGGTACAAAATCAAAATCGGAATTGCCACAATAATCTGGCTAGCAATGTCAGGAGGAGTAATAATGGCTGAAAGTACCAATACCAAGATTAAAGCATATTTCCTATATTTCTTTAAAAATTGGGGAGTTACTAAACCAACCTTAGTTAGGAAATAAATAACGATAGGAAGCTCAAAAACAAATCCTGATGCAATTGCAGAAGACCTAACCAGTGAAATATAGGAACCAATGTCTATTTGGTTCTCAATTTCCTGGCTAACGGAATAAGTTGCCAAAAAGTTTATTGATAGTGGAGTTATTACATAGTATCCAAATAATACGCCTATAAAGAATAGAAGCGAAGACACTAAAATAAATCCGCGAGAATGCTTTCTTTCATTATCATGTAAACCAGGACTTATAAAACTCCATAACTGGTATAAAACGTACGGAAAAGCAATTACCAGCCCTGCGTAAATGGAAGTCCAAATATGAGCGGAAAACTGGCCAGACATTGTCCGGTTCTGAATAATAAATGGAAATTCCTCTGCGCAAAAAGTCGTATCAATATTCATGAATTGCGAAATCTTGCACAAATACTTATATGTTGGGAAAGACATTTGTTTCGGACCCAATATAATGACGTCGAAGATGAAACTTTTGAATAAAAAAGCTATTACTCCAGCAATCACAATTGCAAGGGTTGCCCGAATAAGGTGCCAACGTAAATCCTCAAGATGATCCAAAAAGGACATCTCATTCACATTTTTTTTCGCCATTAGATGATACCTTCTTTTATTAAATCGTGTAAATGTACCACACCAACGTAAGAGCCGTCTTGTTCAACCAACAATTGAGTGATATTATAGGTTTCCATAACATCCAAGGCATCAACAGCCATTGCATCCTCTGCAATGCGTTTCGGATTGGTGCTCATAATGTCTTTTGCCTTTAAATGGGTAAAGGTTTCATTTTTTGTTAGCATTCGCCTCAAATCACCATCGGTAATTATTCCAACCAATTTATTCTTATCAACAACAGCGGTAACACCAAGCATCTTTTCGGATATTTCAATAATTACATCCTTTACATTTGTTTCAATATCTACACACGGCTTTTTATTCAAAGAAGATAAATCGCCTACTCTTAAATAAAGCCTTTTGCCTAGGGATCCTCCTGGATGGTATTTTGCAAAATCCTTACTTGAAAACCCTCTTAATTCAACCAAACATACCGCTAGGGCATCTCCAATAACCAATTGGGCGGTAGTACTGGTGGTTGGTGCAAGATTGTTTGGGCAGGCCTCTTGGTCTACAAAAGAATTAAGTACAAAATCAGACTGTTTTCCTAAAAATGAATCAGGATTACCTGTAATTGCAATGAGTTTATTTCCACCATTTTTAATGAGTGGCACCAATACTTTTATTTCTGGTGTGTTACCACTTTTAGAGATACAGATTACAATGTCATCTTTCAAAATAAGACCTAAATCACCATGTATGGCATCAGCTGCGTGCATAAATATAGATGGTGTGCCGGTAGAATTTAAGGTTGCCACAATCTTGTTCGCGATTATAGCACTCTTGCCAACCCCAGTAATAATAACCCTTCCCTTTGATTTGTAAATTAAGGAAACGGCATTTTCAAAATCCTCATCAACTAAGTTGCTCAAGTTGAGGATGGCCTGGCTTTCTAATTCTATGGTCTTTTTCGCAATGGTAAGGATTGACTCGGAGGTGTTCAAAATTTTGTTATGCTCGGTTTGATGCGATTAAAGAAATTGTTACCTTTAGTGGAATGCAAATGTAAATAAAATACTAATAGGGATTAATGAGCATTAAAGAAATTGACCTACATGCTGCGCTCAAAACTTACTTCGGATTTTCAAAATTTAAAGGCTTACAAGAAGGAGTAATAGAGAGTATTGTTAATGACCATAATACATTTGTAATCATGCCGACGGGTGGTGGTAAGTCTTTGTGCTACCAATTACCCGCCTTGATTAAAAATGGGACTGCTATTGTGGTGTCTCCTCTTATTGCCTTGATGAAAAATCAGGTAGATGCAATTAGGGGAGTATCTGAAAATGAAGGTGTAGCGCACGTGTTGAATTCCTCACTCAACAAAACTGAGATAAAACGGGTTAAAAGTGATATTAGGAATGGTATCACAAAATTGTTATATGTGGCACCAGAGTCACTTACAAAAGATGAGTATGTTGAATTCTTGAAATCCGTACCCATTTCGTTTTTGGCAGTAGATGAAGCGCATTGTATCAGTGAATGGGGACATGATTTTAGACCAGAATATCGCAATCTGCGACACATTATAAAACGCATCGGCGAGAATATTCCAATTATTGCTTTAACCGCTACGGCTACTCCAAAGGTTCAGGAAGACATCCTGAAGAATTTGGATATGACAGATGCGAATGTTTTTAAGGCCTCTTTCAATAGACCAAATCTTTTTTACGAGATTCGACCAAAGACAAAGAATGTAGATGCCGATATAATTCGCTTTATTAAGCAACATCCTAATAAGTCAGGGATTGTTTATTGTCTCAGTAGGAAAAGGGTTGAAGAACTTGCCCAGGTTCTGCAGGTAAACAATATTAATGCCGTCCCTTACCATGCAGGGCTAGATCAAAAGACACGGGTAAAGCATCAAGATATGTTCTTAATGGAGGATGCCGATGTGGTCGTAGCAACCATTGCATTCGGGATGGGAATCGACAAGCCAGATGTGCGTTTTGTTATTCACCATGATATTCCTAAAAGTATTGAAAGTTACTACCAAGAAACCGGTAGAGCTGGTAGGGATGGGGGTGAAGGCCATTGCTTAGCCTATTATTCCTATAAGGATATTGAAAAGTTAGAAAAGTTTATGGCAGGGAAACCTGTGGCTGAACAAGAAATTGGTCATGCTCTTTTACAAGAAGTGGTTGCCTTTGCTGAAACCTCCATATCTAGAAGAAAATTCATCCTGCATTACTTCGGAGAAGAATTCGACAATGAAACGGGTGAAGGTGGAGATATGGATGATAATGTCCGTAATCCTAAAAAGAAACATGAAGCCAAAGATGATGTAGTGGTAATTTTAGATACCGTGGCTAAGACTAATGAAAAATATAAATCTAAAGATCTGGTTCATGTAATAGTTGGTAAGTCTAATGCACTAATAACTTCGCATAAAACAGATACCCAAGCTTTTTTTGGAAAGGGTAAAGACAAGGAGAAACGGTATTGGATGGCTCTTATAAGACAGTTGTTGGTTTCGGGTCATTTGAAAAAAGATATAGAAACCTATGGAGTACTACGTCTATCCAAATCTGGAAAGGATTTTATAAAAAATCCAACTTCATTTATGATGACCGAAGACCATATTTATGAAGATGAGGGTGACGATGGAGTTATCACTGCTGGAAAAGGTGGTGGAGCGGTTGCAGATGAAGCCTTGATGAAAATGCTGAAGGATTTAAGGAAACGAAATTCCAAACGGATGGGTGTACCACCTTTTGTAATATTCCAAGATCCATCTTTAGAGGATATGGCATTGAAATATCCTATTACAATAGAAGAGCTAAGTAATGTTCATGGAGTAGGAGAGAGCAAGGCGAAAAAGTATGGTAAAGACTTTGTGGAACTTATCTCAAGATATGTTGAAGATAATGATATTACACGACCAGAAGATTTAGTGGTTAAATCCACAGGTTCCAATTCTGCTTTGAAACTATTCATCATTCAAAACATAGATAGAAAGCTTCCATTAGATGACATTGCATCTTCCAAGGGAATGGAGATGACTGAATTTATAAAAGAAATGGAAGCCATTGTGTATTCAGGTACCAAATTAGATATAGGGTATTGGATAGATGATATATTGGATGAAGATCAGCAGGAAGAAATCCATGATTATTTTATGGAATCCGATTCGGATAAGATTTCAGAGGCTATTGATGAATTTGACGGTGATTATGACGATGAGGAATTGCGTTTATACCGAATAAAATTTATTAGTGAAGTAGCAAATTAATTGTTCACGCAAATGATGAAGCCCGGGTTACGAGACTTAACAATCTTGTAACCCGGCTTTCTTGTTTTATTACTTATCTTTGCAGCCTTAAAATTCATAAACATGCAAGACGGATTATACGCTCAAATTGAAACGACCAAAGGAAATATCCTTATAAAATTACATGCTGACAAAACTCCAGGAACTGTTGGCAACTTTGTGGCTTTGGCAGAAGGAAATCTTGAAAATTCAGCTAAACCTCAAGGTAAACCATATTATGACGGATTAAAGTTCCACAGGGTAATTCCTGATTTCATGATTCAAGGAGGCTGTCCATTAGGAACTGGTTCAGGAAACCCTGGGTATCAGTTTGACGATGAATTCCATCCAGATTTAAAGCATGAGGGTCCTGGTGTCTTGTCTATGGCAAATGCTGGTCCTGGCACAAACGGAAGTCAATTTTTTATTACGCACGTAGCTACACCTTGGTTAGATAATAACCATACCGTTTTTGGTAATGTTGTTGAGGGTCAGGATATCGTTGACAATATTGCTCAAGGAGATACGATCGAACACATTGAAATTATAAGACAAGGTGAAGAGGCCAAAAACTTTAACGCTGTTGAGGCCTTTAGGACGTTCGAAGGTGCACGTGAAAAGCGAATTGCGGCAGAAAAGGAAGCCAAGAAAGCAGAATTAGATAAGTTAGCGGCAGGTTTTGATGAAACATCTTCAGGCCTACGTTATAAAATTATTCAGAAGGGTTCAGGGGCTAAGGCTGAAAAAGGAAAAAAAGTTTCGGTTCACTACAAAGGTCAATTGGCAGATGGTACTGTCTTTGATTCCTCATATAAACGTAACCAACCTTTAGATTTTCAAGTTGGCGTAGGTCAGGTGATATCTGGTTGGGATGAAGGCATTGGATTGTTACAAGTCGGTGATAAGGCTAGATTGGTGATCCCCTCAGATTTAGGTTATGGCAGTAGAGGTGCAGGTGGTGTAATTCCACCAAATGCCACTCTTATTTTTGATGTTGAGTTGATGGATGTCAAATAGTTTGTAAGAAAAAACTTAAGCGCATATTTAATTATCGACAACGAACATAATTTTATAAGAAAAAACCTTCATTTATGAAGGTTTTTTCTTACTTACTTGTATTTTGTCTTAAATTTTTTTTGTTGTAGTTCTTTTTTTAGATTATCTTTAATGTCCTCGCAATAAATAATTGAGAGGATTCCCCACCAAGAACTTTACTGTTACTTACAGTTATTGCTCCCCTTAAAAGAATAATAGTATTCCCCCACATTTGAATTGTTACATGGCTATGTATTTGTGGTAGCCGAGATACCCCAACTAACGCGTTCTTACACTCTTGTGTATGGCTAACAGCTATTAATCAAAACTCAAGAGTTATGAAAATTTTTACTTTTGGAAAAGTTTCTTCATTACCAAAACTTTTTCTGACATCGCTATTGGCGATATTTTTCACCCTCGGTAATTTGAGTCAATTAAACGCCTCCACTATTGGAGAAAACGGATTGATTTATCAAGATGCTGATGGGGTGTATCATTCACAGCACTTACCCGTAATCTTACTTTCGGACAATGCTGATTATGCATCATCAGATTTAATTTCAGTTGAAAAATCTGATAGGTCCAACCTAGTACAATTAAATTCATCTTATGCTCCTAGTATGATGTTTGCTAATGGAGACTTTTCATTGGATTTCATAGCAGCAGCACCATTTACCTATGATCATGCTGTAGGTGGTGGAGCATATGATGACCGGACAATAGGAAAAGCAGACGATACTGTTGAGTCATTGGAAGGAGGAGATTTTTCCTGTGGGGATATTGTTACCTATTTCGTTGCTGTCACCGTAGATGATACACAATCTGCTCAAGATGATGGTCCTCAAACAATTGAATTGGATTTATCATTTCTAGGGGATACAACTGGGCAACCTGGTGTAGGTATAGTGGACATCGTTTATGTCGGAATTAATTATGGTACGGTTGTAGATTTAATAGAAGGAAATCATGCCGATACTGGGAATATGGATGATGGTGGAAGTACCGCAACTTTAATTAATGAATGTACTGGTACAAATTGTCCCGGCGTACCACCAGGTGATGGAACCGTTTATACAGCTGGTTCTTACACGACAGGAACTATTATAGTTACAGATTTAGAGAGAGCAGAACAAGTTATTGTCCGTGTTGATGTGCTTCTTGGCTGTGATATTGCCTCTATTTTAGCGGGTACTTGGGGTCCAACGGGAAATCTTCAAGGAGATTTGGCCGACGCACGCTTGACTTATATAAATGGTAATGTACCTGTAGATCCTGCCGAAGCTGTACCGGGAGGTGCTCAAACAGTACCTTTCAAAAAAATTGGAGATCTCAATTTAGTTGATTTATCCTTAGTAAAAACAGTAGCAGATGGACCTTACTATGTAGGTGATAACGTAACCTGGACAGTATCAGTTTCCAATGATGGTGAGGATCCTGCAACAAATGTTGTGGTGAAAGATGTTTTACCTTGTGGATTATCATTTGTTTCAATGAGTGGGGGGGATACTCATAATGATGCTACTTTAGAATGGACAATTAACACCATAAATCCGGGGGAAACCGTTGACTTGACACTGATTACGACAGTTCTTGATGGAGCTGCATGTGGAGATGGAGAAACGCCTTATGTAAATATTGCATCAATTGCAAGTCAAACAGAACTAGATATAGATTCCACACCTGGAAATCCTGCTGATTCAAATGGAACTGGAGGAATTGGTTCAGAGGATCCAGATTCAACACAAGATCCAAATGATGAAGATGACGGTGATGATCAAGGAATTATTGTATGTAATTTATCAATGAGCGGCGGCGAGATCTGCCTATACGATGACGGCACGCTGTCTACAAAGAGCACGATAGACCTGGATGGCTCCGGCACCCCTGCTGCCTCCAACCCATACGTCTCCTCCGACACTGGCATAGCCACGGTCGACGACAACGGTTTGGTTACAGCGGTCTCGGACGGTACGGTCACGATCACCTATACTGACGACAACGGCTGCCAGGTGACGCCGATGTGATCATCAACGCGAACCCTACGATGAGCGGCGGCGAGATCTGCCTATACGATGACGGCACGCTGTCTACAAAGAGCACGATAGACCTGGTGGCTCCGGCACCCCTGCTGCCTCCAACCCATACGTCTCCTCCGACACTGGCATAGCCACGGTCGACGACAACGGTTTGGTTACAGCGGTCTCGGACGGTACGGTCACGATCACCTATACTGACGACAACGGCTGCCAGGTGGACGCCGATGTGATCATCAACGCGAACCCTACGATGAGCGGCGGCGAGATCTGCCTATACGATGACGGCACGCTGTCTACAAAGAGCACGATAGACCTGGATGGCTCCGGCACCCCTGCTGCCTCCAACCCATACGTCTCCTCCGACACTGGCATAGCCACGGTCGACGACAACGGTTTGGTTACAGCGGTCTCGGACGGTACGGTCACGATCACCTATACTGACGACAACGGCTGCCAGGTGGACGCCGATGTGATCATCAACGCGAACCCTACGATGAGCGGCGGCGAGATCTGCCTATACGATGACGGCACGCTGTCTACAAAGAGCACGATAGACCTGGATGGCTCCGGCACCCCTGCTGCCTCCAACCCATACGTCTCCTCCGACACTGGCATAGCCACGGTCGACGACAACGGTTTGGTTACAGCGGTCTCGGACGGTACGGTCACGATCACCTATACTGACGACAACGGCTGCCAGGTGGACGCCGATGTGATCATCAACGCGAACCCTACGATGAGCGGCGGCGAGATCTGCCTATACGATGACGGCACGCTGTCTACAAAGAGCACGATAGACCTGGATGGCTCCGGCACCCCTGCTGCCTCCAACCCATACGTCTCCTCCGACACTGGCATAGCCACGGTCGACGACAACGGTTTGGTTACAGCGGTCTCGGACGGTACGGTCACGATCACCTATACTGACGACAACGGCTGCCAGGTGGACGCCGATGTGATCATCAACGCGAACCCTACGATGAGCGGCGGCGAGATCTGCCTATACGATGACGGCACGCTGTCTACAAAGAGCACGATAGACCTGGATGGCTCCGGCACCCCTGCTGCCTCCAACCCATACGTCTCCTCCGACACTGGCATAGCCACGGTCGACGACAACGGTTTGGTTACAGCGGTCTCGGACGGTACGGTCACGATCACCTATACTGACGACAACGGCTGCCAGGTGGACGCCGATGTGATCATCAACGCGAACCCTACGATGAGCGGCGGCGAGATCTGCCTATACGATGACGGCACGCTGTCTACAAAGAGCACGATAGACCTGGATGGCTCCGGCACCCCTGCTGCCTCCAACCCATACGTCTCCTCCGACACTGGCATAGCCACGGTCGACGACAACGGTTTGGTTACAGCGGTCTCGGACGGTACGGTCACGATCACCTATACTGACGACAACGGCTGCCAGGTGGACGCCGATGTGATCATCAACGCGAACCCTACGATGAGCGGCGGCGAGATCTGCCTATACGATGACGGCACGCTGTCTACAAAGAGCACGATAGACCTGGATGGCTCCGGCACCCCTGCTGCCTCCAACCCATACGTCTCCTCCGACACTGGCATAGCCACGGTCGACGACAACGGTTTGGTTACAGCGGTCTCGGACGGTACGGTCACGATCACCTATACTGACGACAACGGCTGCCAGGTGGACGCCGATGTGATCATCAACGCGAACCCTACGATGAGCGGCGGCGAGATCTGCCTATACGATGACGGCACGCTGTCTACAAAGAGCACGATAGACCTGGATGGCTCCGGCACCCCTGCTGCCTCCAACCCATACGTCTCCTCCGACACTGGCATAGCCACGGTCGACGACAACGGTTTGGTTACAGCGGTCTCGGACGGTACGGTCACGATCACCTATACTGACGACAACGGCTGCCAGGTGGACGCCGATGTGATCATCAACGCGAACCCTACGATGAGCGGCGGCGAGATCTGCCTATACGATGACGGCACGCTGTCTACAAAGAGCACGATAGACCTGGATGGCTCCGGCACCCCTGCTGCCTCCAACCCATACGTCTCCTCCGACACTGGCATAGCCACGGTCGACGACAACGGTTTGGTTACAGCGGTCTCGGACGGTACGGTCACGATCACCTATACTGACGACAACGGCTGCCAGGTGGACGCCGATGTGATCATCAACGCGAACCCTACGATGAGCGGCGGCGAGATCTGCCTATACGATGACGGCACGCTGTCTACAAAGAGCACGATAGACCTGGATGGCTCCGGCACCCCTGCTGCCTCCAACCCATACGTCTCCTCCGACACTGGCATAGCCACGGTCGACGACAACGGTTTGGTTACAGCGGTCTCGGACGGTACGGTCACGATCACCTATACTGACGACAACGGCTGCCAGGTGGACGCCGATGTGATCATCAACGCGAACCCTACGATGAGCGGCGGCGAGATCTGCCTATACGATGACGGCACGCTGTCTACAAAGAGCACGATAGACCTGGATGGCTCCGGCACCCCTGCTGCCTCCAACCCATACGTCTCCTCCGACACTGGCATAGCCACGGTCGACGACAACGGTTTGGTTACAGCGGTCTCGGACGGTACGGTCACGATCACCTATACTGACGACAACGGCTGCCAGGTGGACGCCGATGTGATCATCAACGCGAACCCTACGATGAGCGGCGGCGAGATCTGCCTATACGATGACGGCACGCTGTCTACAAAGAGCACGATAGACCTGGATGGCTCCGGCACCCCTGCTGCCTCCAACCCATACGTCTCCTCCGACACTGGCATAGCCACGGTCGACGACAACGGTTTGGTTACAGCGGTCTCGGACGGTACGGTCACGATCACCTATACTGACGACAACGGCTGCCAGGTGGACGCCGATGTGATCATCAACGCGAACCCTACTTGTTCAATAATAAGTCAAGTACCCGGAGGCACTACTATTTGTTTAGGTGAGACTATTGATTTTGAAATACCTACAGATTATGTTGGTGATTCTGACTATGACGTTGAATGGACCAGTTCAGATGCAGGTATAATATTTGTTATTCAAGGAACTAATACCCCTGATAACACTGCAGATAAAGTAACTGCTACTAATATTACGGATCCTTCATTTACAGTTTATTTAAAATTGACATATTTGGATGAATGTGAATCTGACTGTGAGTTAAGTTTCAATTCAGAACCTTGTGTTGACCAATGTACTTGGACTCCAGGTTTCTGGAAAAACCATCCTGAAGAGATTTGTGGATTGCTAGGTGGTACGGTTACCAAGTATAAGGGTGAACGTACTTGTTCAGGTGAGACAGCTAATATAGGATTTATCCTATGTGGGGAGCACTATACTCTTTCAGCTTCAGATATTTCTTGTTTGTTTGAATATAGTAGTGATACAAGAGGAAATAAAACCCCTAGTGGTTGTACTCCTGATGTTGTGGCTATTGCTGAATACTTTGCTCCATTCCCTAATGGAGAAACATTGTTACACCATATTTTAGCGGCTAAATTAAACCTAATGTTTAATGGTGTAGATTTTGGCAATTTAACTATTGGTGATATGACATGTATAGATGTAGTCAACGGAGTTAATGTTCCTGATATCTTCAATGGAACTCCAGATGCAAGTGCAAATGAAATTTGTGCCATTGATTTCTGTTTATCAGGAGATGCTGATGCAGCTACACTATCAGAATATATCAAGCCATTAACAGCGTTTAACGAATGTAATAATACCTGTGGATTGCCATCTGGTGTTGTTCCAACAAATAATTTGGAAACTACAAATAGTTCTGCAATGCTTGGAATGGATATATTAACCTATCCAAACCCTCATGACGGAGTATTAAACGTACGTTATAAGTTTGATTATGACACTGATGTTTCTATTAAGTTCTACGACCTTAAAGGTTCTTTGGTAATGGATAAAGAAATCAAAGGATACCATAAAGGTGAGGATGGTTTAGAAACATTCCAAATGAGACAGCGTCAAGACCAAGTCTTGTTTATGCAGGTGACCTCTAACAGGGAACAAACTGTTAAAAAGATTATCGCAACCGATAGGAAGTGATAATAAATTTGATTAATAACCAACCAAAAGCGGCCTTCGGGCCGCTTTTTTTAATTTGTTGGTATTAATTTATCGTCGTTTAGTGTCTACTAAGAAGGCAATGCCTGCTAGGACAAAATAGGAGGTGAGTGCTGAAAAGGTCAATTTTACTACGTTTTCTTCCGAAGGAAGCACATAATAATTGAGATAATTGAGGAGTATAAGAAAAAGGGCCAATGATGTTGCGGCATACCCTCCAGATTTCCTGATTCGTTCGGAATGTAGCATATAAAACACCAGGCCCAACAACACCAATCCTGATTCTACTAAAAAGGTCATTAATTTATAATTCCAGAGGCCTAGACCAAATTTAGGGTCTCCCCAAATCAATGGTAAATCTGGTATATGGGCAATTAAATCTAGCAACCAGTGAGACATTACTGCCAAAGCGGCAAACAATCCTATTCTTTTTCTACCTGATGTATTCTTATACAATACGTTTGCAAAAACAACATAGGTTATTATACCCCAAAGTAAGGTCGCTAAGAAACCATGCGTAATAGGGTAATGGTAAAAATCAAAATTATTAACCTCTGTAATTCCTTCAACAAACCCAATATGTTCCAAACCAATTAAAACAAATGGGAAAAATAGTATATCTACAAATTGTACTGCTAAAAATAAAGTCCCTAGGGATAATCGTGGTTCTTTACCCTTTATTAAGAAGGCGGCGGCATAATGACCTACAAACATATCATACAGTTAGTTGATTCAGCTAAATGTACAATTTTCTTTTTTCTAGATAATTTTTACAATTGAGGGATCATTTATTACGGTTGGTCATTAAATTATTTCTAATCCCTTTAGACTTATAGATATTTGAATGGTAAATTTGAAAGTATACAGTTCAATGAGAATTAATAATGGAAATTAATTAATGATAAGGTTTATAAAAATAATTGGTATTGGTATAGGGTTGGGCGTCTTCCTAACCTTGGTTAACCAAGTCATACGGTTGGTTGATGGTAGCCCACTGGCCACCTTTAGCGATATATTATATGCCTTAAAATACCAAATGCTTTATGCTATTGGCCTTACAATGGCCAATGGCTATTTTTTTGAGTATGTCAATAATTTACAATGGAAGAAATACCAAAAATTTAGACTTCTTTTTTCATTTATTGGCTGTGCATTAGTGACTTTAACCGCTATATTCTTTATAAGAATGTTCCATGAAATGGTTTGGGAGCATGAAACTTTCTCTGTTTTTCTTCAAACAGAAAAAGAGGCCGGGATGACATATTTAATTTCAACCACTATAGCTCTAATCGTATTTTTTGGATTTTACCTAGCTTATCATTTTAGGGAACGTCAGAAAGAAAAAGTTATAGAGCAAAAGGTAATCGCTGGAACTGCTACCGCAAAATTGGATGCCCTAAAAAGTCAATTAGACCCGCACTTCCTATTTAATAGCTTAAATGTATTAACTAGTTTAATTGAAGAAAATCCAAATAAAGCTACTGATTTTACTACTTCATTATCAAAGGTTTACAGATATGTACTTGAACAAAAAGATAAATATATAATTTCTTTGGACGAGGAGTTGGAATTTGCTAAAATCTATATGTCTCTTCTTAAAATGAGATTTGAGGACAGTCTTATATTTGAGTTACCTGAACGTTCCAAAAACCCAGAATATCAGGTCGTACCACTGTCCTTGCAATTATTGTTGGAAAATTCTGTTAAACACAATTCCGTGACAAGTTCAAGACCTTTAAAAATTAAAATTTATGAGCAAGACGGCTACTTATTTGTAGAAAATAATCTACAGCCTAAGGAAACCTTGAAAAAGGGAAGCGGGGTAGGTTTAAATAATATTAAGGAACGTTATTCGCTCTTTACCAATAAATCAATTCTTTTCGAGCAAACAGACCAATTGTTTAGGGTTGGTTTGCCTTTACTAACTAAAAATGTTTTAATCATGGAATCTAATTCAGTTAATTACCAAGACAGTTATATGCGTGCAAGAAAGCACGTAGATGAGTTGAAGGAATTTTATTTTTCCTTTTTATCCTTTTTTGTGGTTATTCCATTTTTAATTTTTATTAATTACAAAACCTATTGGGAATTTAAGTGGTTCTGGTTTCCGTTATTGGGTTGGTTAATCGGATTGGGATTCCAGGCAGTTAAGTTATTCGTCAGCAATGGTTTTCTAGGAAGGTCTTGGGAAAAAAGAGTCATTGAGAAATATATGAACGAAGAAAAAGACCAATTTTAAATAGAGGTTATCATTTCAAAGAAAGGTATTATGGAAAAATATGATAGATTAAAGCGTTTAGAGTCACCTTCTAAAGGTGATTGGAAGAATGATGAAGCCTTTTATAGGGCTAAAAAGAAATTAGATAAACTCAAAGGATTTTACAGGCATTTAGCAGTTTACGTTATCATCAATATATTCTTGATCATTTTAATAGGGATGCAATCTGGCGGAAACTTTTTTAATTTCGGTACTTTCTCTACAGCTTTTTTTTGGGGAATCGGGCTTATGTTCCACGCAATGAGCGTGTTCTTGCCTAATTTCGTTTTTTCAAAACGCTGGGAAGAACGAAAGATTAAGGAGTATATGGATCGGGATAAAATGAATTTTTAAAATTTATAAGCAAGGTTGTCATGAAGGCTATAATTATAGAGGATGAAAAACCGTCTGCCCGAAGATTGCAGCGTATGCTTCAAACGATTGGCTTAGAGGTTGTATGTTTATTACATTCAGTAGAGGAAGCCGGCAAATGGTTTGATGAAAATGCCCATCCTGACCTTATAATGCTTGATATACAACTAAGCGATGGGCTTTCTTTTGATATTTTTGAGGGTAGGTCCATAAATTCTCATATTATTTTCACTACTGCTTTTGATGAGTACGCATTACGGGCGTTTAAACTGAATAGCATCGATTATCTGTTAAAACCAATTGAAGAAGCTGAATTGCAAGCTGCCATTGAAAAATTTAAGGCTCTTCGAAATCAATTCAAAACCTCAAGTTTGAATTTGGAGCAGATTAAAAGTTTACTTGTTGGAGGTAAGGAAAAGGAGTATAAAAAACGATTCACCGTAAAAATTGGGCAGCACATAAAGTTGGTGGATGCGGATTCCATCGAATGCATTTATTCAGAAAACAAAGGAACCTATCTATATACCAATAATAAACGCTCGTTTTTAATTGATCAGACTTTGGACCAATTAGAGGGGGAATTAGACCCTTCTGTGTTCTTCAGAGTTAATAGAACTTTCTACGTGAATATAAATGCAATCGTAGATATTATTAACTACACCAATTCTCGACTTAGGATAAAATTAAATACCTATAAAGATGAGGAAATCATAGTAGCCAGAGAACGCGTTAAGAATTTTAGGGAGTGGTTATAATTTAAATGTTTTGTTTAGATAATTAAATATAAAATACTGTATATTAGTTATTTATTTTATTATCATCAAAGGCTGAAGGTAACATGTTAGGAATTAACCTAACAAAGATTGGTAGTAATATTGCTCCTCCTGGTAATATAAAGATAGCCAAGCTAGGAATTGTTTTAATAAGGTCTAATAATTGGTTTTGAATTTTCTTCTGTTCCTCTTTGGTAAGGTTTCTCGAACGGGATTTAGATAACAAAACCATCAATTCTTTGCTGCCTTGTATTTCCTTTATTAACCGTTTGCTGTTGCGTTTTATTAGTTTACTGACCAGTTGAACAGAGTTGCCATAAAAGTTTCCTAGGGGATGGGTTTGGCTTAATAAACGTTTGTATTCAGGATGCGTTTTTACAAATGTTCTGATGATATTCAAAGAATCTGAGATCTGTTCAATAGGTAATCGCAAATCAGAACATAGGCTTTTTAAAAAGACACTTTCAGAAAAATCTATTGTTGAATCTTCCCAAGCCAACATACATCCCAAATCTAATAGATATCGTCGTTCTTCTATGGTGAATTCATTTAAACTGGAGCGATAAGCTTTTGTAAAGTCTATATTTTTTGTGTTAGCATAGCGGACAGAATCATCGTAGAATTGTTTTCTATGGGTACCGTCAGCAAATTCATTTAGATATTCATAAGACAAATTCATAATAGCATGCTCCAGCTTTGCAGCGTACATTTTCACTTTTGTCGGTTCCTCTAAACTTGCCTTAAATGTTAAGACATCTACGTAAAGAAGAGAATTTGCAAGAATAGCGTTAAAATTTCTAGTAAAGGGATTGTCATTTAATTGAACCCTTTCATCAAGTAACTTCTCTAGTTTTGTTCCCGCATCTAATCCAGACATCAGGCGTTTCCAAATCGACATATCAGAAACTTCCAATTCCTTATAAAATTCATAGATGGCCATCCTGAAATCCTCAAAAGAAGATTCAGGGAATTTGAATTGGTAAATTTGGAATAAACTTACCATCAAATTGATTTTTGCCATCTCATCCGTCGAAAAGTGAGATTTATGTCCGAACTGTGGAGGAATTCCCAAGTTAAAACCATAGGTGAACCCCATTAGGCACATTTGGGTATATAAATCCGTGTAATCCTTAAAGTGCAAAGGATGCTTGATTAATATAGAACCTAATTTGGCAATCCAGCCTTGGGATGATGGATTCATGACTCAAGTTAAAGAGAGACAAATATAGAAGGTTTAGTAATTATATTGGGTTATGAGTTTTACCAAATGGTTAAGCCTTTAACTTGTCCAATAGATTTTTCTTAACGGTTGGCCATTCACTTTCAATAATTGAATAAACAGCAGTATCCCTATACTTACCGTCAACTAATATTCTATGATTCCTTAGGATTCCATCCTCATTTGCTCCAATACGCTGTATTGCATTCCTCGAAGCATTATTGACCACATGTGTTCTAAATTCAACTGCAATACATTTTAAATGCTCAAATGCGTGTTTAAGCAACAGATATTTACACTCAGTATTAACACGTGTACGTTGATAGGATTTTGAATACCAGGTATGGCCAATTTCTAATCTACGATTTGTAGGATCTATATTCATAAATCTTGTAGTGCCAATAATTTTCTTATCCCTTTTATGATAAACAACAAATGCAAGTTGAGAACCATGATCTTGTTCTACCCAAGCTTTATCTAGGTAGCTATCGATAGTATCCTTATTTGGAACGGAAGTAAACCATAGATTCCATAGTTCTCCATCGGCTGCGGCCTCTAATAGCTTGGTACGGTGTTTAACTTTAAGAGGTTTTAACTTAACCGTTTCGCCTTTAAGTTTAATGGGGATAATAGGGAAGTTATTTGATGTCATGGGTTAATGGGAAATAAAAATCACCTATTCCTGTCAGAATAGGTGATTAATTATAATTAGTATGTTTTTCTTATTCGATTACGCCGCCACAACTCACTCTTGCGCCTGCATTTCCAGATGGTTGGCTTTTAAAATCATCTTCTCCTTGGTGTACAATAATTGCCTTTCCAAGAATATCCTTTGTAGCGTCTCCACAACCTATACACCATTCATCTGTAGTAAAATTTTTGGTAGCATGTCCATTTTCGTCAGCTACAACGTTACCGATGTCACCTTTATGATAGCCACTTGCATCACCCCATTTTCCATGAGGTTGACCTGTTGGATTCCAATGTCCACCTGAAGAAGTTGCATCCTCAGCAGTACAATCAGCAGTTTCATGTAAATGGATAGCATGTGTACCTTGATCTAATCCGCCAAGTACAATTACCATTTTTACACTTCCATTATCTTCGGTAAAAACGGCATTACCAGTAACTTTACTTCCGCTTTTTGATGTTAAGTTCACCTTAACTTTTTTAGCATCAGGTGTTGGTTTAGACGCCGCAGGAGTTTCTACCGCTTCTGTTTCCATTACTTCAGTATCTTCTTTTTTATCTTTTTTACAAGAGAACATTAATGTTATGGCCAAAAAGGCAGTAATTACAATTTTAGTTTTCATGTGTGGTTATTTGTTTTAATTTTTGTTGGTAATAAAATTAAGCAATTAGGGCCTGCTGGCAAATATTAAAGCAATTAATACTGGGGTTTATATGGATTGCCGCAATATTTTTTTGGAAAGCGCACATTGTCAATAGAATGTGCTAATTCCTATATTCAAAATTGTTTATGCGAATTAAAATTTACTGATGTTTTTAAGTGTTCATTAAATGCTTATTGCAGGTATCAGGCAAATTCTCTATCTTTTAATTGTTAAAATTAGATTTATGGAAAAAATAATTGTTCCGGTAGACTTTTCGGAATATTCTGAATTCGCTTTACAAACTGCCGCGATGCTCGCAAAAAAATACAGTGGTGAAATTTTAGCATTGCACATGCTTGAATTGAATGACTCCTTATTGTCGTCTGACGAGGACAAGGATGAAAAATCCGTATTTTATTTAAAATTGGCAGAAAAGCGTTTTAATGAATTTTTAGATAAAGATTATCTTAAAGGTGTTTCAGTAAGGCCAATGATTAAAAATTTTAAGGTGTTTAGTGAAGTTGCTAAACTTGCGGAGGATAGAAGTGTAGATATGATTATTATGGGAAGTCATGGTGCAAGTGGCATGAATGAATTTTTTGTTGGCACAAATACCGAAAGAGTAGTTCGTCATAGTGAAGTCCCTGTGTTGGTCGTTAAGGGGCCTCCCTTAGGTGAATCTTTTGACAAGGTAGTTTTTGTTACCAATTTTGATGATGAAGCGGTAGAAGTGTATTTGAGAAGTCAGAAATTATTTAATGATTGGGGAACGGAGGTTCATTTTGTTTATGTAAACCTTCCGAATGCAGATTTCAGAAGTAGTAAGGAAATAGATGATAAGGTTACCGATTTCTTGTTAAAGGCAGAAGGTAATTTAGATGCTTTATCGAAGGTTAATTATATTTCAGATTATACAATTGAAGATGGTGTTTTTGAATTTGCTCATAAAATAGATGCAGATTTAATAGCGATACCAACACATGGTAGAACTGGTTTGTCACATTTCTTTAGTGGTAGTATTACGGAGGATATTGCTAATCATTCAATTTTACCGGTAATTACATTTAAAATTTAGATTAAAAGGCCGCTGAATGCGGCCTTTTTACTTTATTCTTCTACTTCAATTTCGATTTCTTCGCTTTCAGTTTTTCCGTCTTGTAATTTCTTTTCTCCTTTGAGGTAATTATCTAAAAAGGTTAAAATTTTGCCATAGCCTTCAATTTGATTTTCCTTTTTTACGAAACCGTGACCCTCATCCTCAAATAGCACATATTCTACTGGTACATTATTTTTTCTTACAGCTTCCACGATCTCATCCGATTCAACTTGAAGAACACGAGGATCTTTAGCGCCTTGAAGTACCATTACCGGTTTGGTGACATTTTCAGCATGGAATAGGGGAGAAATCTTGCGCAGTCTTACGGAATCTTGACTATAGGGGTCTCCTAATTCTTTATAAAGAGCAGTTTTAAAAGATTCCCAATAAGGAGGAACGCTCTTTAAAGTCCGCAACCAGTTAGTAACACCGAATATATTCACACCTACATCAAATTCCTCTGGAGCGAACGTAAGCGCTGCCATTGTCATATAACCGCCATATGATCCGCCTATAATTCCAATTCTAGAATTGTCTATTTCAGGTTGTTTTGCCAACCAGTTTTTTCCTTCTATACAATCCTGCAAGTCTTTTTCGCCATGATTTAGATCATCCATGAGGTAAAATTCCTTCCCATAACCACTACTACCGCGATTGTTTACACCTAAAACAGCATACCCATTATTTACCAAATATTGGATGAATGAATTAAATCCTTGTCGAGTCTGTCCTCCTGGTCCACCATGAACCCAAACTAATGCGGGGACAGGGTTATCAGCAGAGGCTTGTTTTGGCAAATAGTAAATTGCAGGAATCTCAGTACCGTCAAAAGAATTGTATCGTATTACTTGTGAGGCCACCAAATCATCAGGATTTATATCCTTATTCAATCGATGGGTAATACGTGTAAGTCCTTTATTTTCAAAACTATAAATGTATAAATCATTTGGTGTGTTAGAATTTCCAACATAAAGCCTCATGAACTTTTCATCTGGAGAGAAAGAAACCGAAGTTATGCTAGCGCTATCAAATTCGGGCAAGTCTATTTGTTCCCCAGTCTCTTCATTATAAACTTCTATTACATTTTTACCATCATCATTGATGAATACGGTACGATAGGTTCCATTTTCACTTAGACCAACACCTGATATATCCCATTGTTTTTCGAGGATTTTATTCTTTTCTCCTGTTTCTAAATCATATGATGCCAAATAGGAAAAATTTGCTCCTTCATCAGTTGTATAATACATCTTTGAGTTGTCCTTTGAAAAAACAATGGATCCATGCCCACTTAAGCTATCATTTATTTTGGTTCTTTCATTAGTGGATGTATTGACTAAATATAAGTCACTGTCATTGGTATTTATGGTTTTTGAAAGTGCCATGAATTTTTCATCATCAGACAAACCGACTATATTCATTCCATCTTCATTCTTATAAATCAATTCAGAATTGAATCCATCCAAACTCATTTCGTAATAGTCAAAATATCTTGGGTCACGCTCATTGCTTAAAAAATAGAATCCGTCTTTATCCTTGTTCCAACCGGCAAAATTTGCGTTAATACCATCTTTAGGTGTAAGGTCTTTAACCGTTCCAGTTGTATCGAGTAAAAATATATGTGAGTTTTCATCGCCATTATCATCTGCAGAAAATAAAACGCGATCGTCATTCGGAAAATAAGATATGGCAAAAAATGAAGTAGAATCTGTTGCCGTTAGAGCAGTGAACTCTCCGCCACTAATTGGGACTGTATACAGATTATAAATACCACTTCTATTACTGCCAATAAGTAATTTAGAGTTGTCATGGGAAAAGCTTCCACCACCAATTCCCTCTATATCCATAAATTGTTCTATGGAATAATTTCCAATTTCTCTTGGTTCTGCATTGCCAGTTTCCTTTTCATCAGTTTTACAGGAAAGTGCAGCCAATAATAGGAATAGGCATAAAAAATGATTTTTCATTAGAATTGTTTTTTGATGTTGATTAAAATTAATCCAATTTGATTGTTTCAGAAGGTTTAAAACGTTCAATTTCAACCTTATCCATTTCGTCGGTGTATGCCTTCCACTGATTATTGAAGAAATTATTTGTTGTTTTAATAGCATCTTCAACGGCAGTGTTAGCTTGATTCATTAAACGTTTTTCGGTTTCATTTAAACCTGTTTGTCTAGAAGAAACATAAGCCCGTGCAACACCAATTCGTTGCCCTACGTTCATTTCTGGACTACGAATAATTCCTTGTCGGTCATCTTCTTTTCCTAAATAAATTGCAACAAGTGAATCGATCTCTTTAACAATTTCCTTAGAGGCTTTTATCTGACTTTCATATAACTTTTTATCCTTTTCTTCTAGGAGTTTCTTGAAATTGTTTGCAGCACTTTTATTTTCGTTTAATTGTTTTACTGCCTTTCCCGTGGCTTCCATTAATTTTTCCAATTTTTTGCCGGCATTATATACTTCCTTTAAGTTGGCCATACTTGGTTTTATTCTAGGATCAGCTTCAACTTGAATTTTAGTTTCAGACTTGTATTCGCCAAAATTCAATTGAACCTTATATGTTCCAGGAAGTACAGTAAGGCCTCTAGGTTCCCTATTTCCTCTATTAAAATTTCGTCGGGAAGGGCCTTCAACTCCTTTTTCGTCTAACCCCCAATTCCAAGTATAGATTCCAGACTCTTTTGGGGCTTTTTGTTTTAAAGTTCTAATTAGTCGGTCTCCGTCATAAATGTTGAGAATTAAACTATCACTTTTAGACTTCTTTTCCGATTTTTCTGTATCCTCTGAGCTTTTTGAATTAGAATTTTTCCCACCCGATTTTTTGTTGGTATTTTTTTCTTCTTCAACATCTTTCGACTCTGCCTTGAAATAATATTTAATATGTGCTCCTCCATCTCTATTATCTCCATTGAAAACGGCATCGGCCCCAAACCTGCTACCTGTAGGCTGT
Organism: Aegicerativicinus sediminis; assembly: GCF_015476115.1. Lineage (GTDB taxonomy): Bacteria > Bacteroidota > Bacteroidia > Flavobacteriales > Flavobacteriaceae > Aegicerativicinus > Aegicerativicinus sediminis. The sequence continues at coordinate 3,030,522 of NZ_CP064295.1, forward strand.
TGATAGGAAGCTAAATAAGCGGTTGGAGGATTGAATAGTTCAATGCTTTTTTCAAGTATACTTTTTTCTCTTGCCAAGGCTCTAAGAGGGCGTATATCGTCTAATACCCAAGCTGCGCGTCCAAATGTTCCAATAACCAAATCTTGTTCTCTTGGATGTATTACCAAATCCATTACAGGCACTGTTGGAAAACCTTCAGTCCATTTTGTCCAAGATTTTGCCGCGTCCATTGACACATATAAACCATCGTCGGTTCCTAAAAAAAGTAAATTTTCCTCTTCAGGATCTTGAGCAATGGCCAAGGTATAACTTTCAACATCATTTCCGTCTACAATGCGCTCCCAAGTTTTTCCATAATCCTTGGTCCTGAATGCATATGGGGTGTAATTAAACCTTCGGTAATCATTCGCAATTAAAAGAACTTCTCCTTTATTTTTTTTGGAGGCTTTTAATTGTGGAATCCAACTTCCTTTTGGTAGGCCTTTTATGTTGGCGCTCAACTCAGTCCAACTTTCACCTCCATTTCTAGTAAGTTGAACATTTCCATCGTCGGTACCTACCCAAATTACATCCTTTTCTGCAGGTGAAGGTTCAATGGCAATTATGGTAGTATAATTCTCCGCCCCTGTAGCATCTTTTGTAAGTCCGCCACTTTCATGTTGTTTTTGTTTTTCAGGATCGTTGGTAGTTAAATCGGGGGAAATTACTTCCCATGTGAGACCTTTGTCTGTGGATTTATGTACATATTGACTTCCAAAATATAGAGTGCTACTGTTGAATGGATCTATATTAATTGCGGCATTCCAATTGAACCTTAACTTAATTTCAGGGTCTGGATGGGTTGGTTTAATAGTATAGTTATTACCATTCACCCAATCGTACCGCATAACATTACCTTGTTGACTCATCGACCAACCACCAGTTGGATCTTCAGGATCTGGAACAACATCAAATCCATCCCCGAAACTAATTTCCTGCCAATAATCATTTCTTATGCCTTGATCACGCCAAACATACGCTGGTCCACGCCAAGAACCATTATCTTGCATTCCACCATATACGTTATATGGATATTCATTATCAACATTAATATGATAGAATTGAGCTACGGGTAGATTGCCAATAAAACGCCAAGATTTACCCCGATCTCTAGAAATATTAAGCCCCCCATCATTTCCGTCAATTAAAAAATTTCCATCTTCAGGATGTATCCACCACGCATGGTGGTCTGGGTGAATACCATTATTGGCTCCATATGCGGGCATCAGTTCCTCAAAACTTTTTCCTCCATCCTCACTTACATTTACATAAGTGAAAATTGAATACACTCGATTTTCATTTTGAGGATCAACATAGATTTCAGCATAATAAAAAGGCCTGTTGCCAATTTCATTCATATTGTCATTAACCATTTTCCAGTTAAACCCTCCATCGGTACTTTTATAAAATGCATTTTTCTTTGATTCAACCAATGCATAAACAACATTGGGTGAGCTTGGCGCAATGGCAACTCCAATTCGGCCTAAATCTCCTTCAGGTAAACCATCTTCTGATGTAATTTTTGTCCAATTTTCACCTCCATCATGCGTAATATGAAGACCAGAACCCGGTCCGCCTGAATTGAAAAACCAAGGTTCACGTTTGTGTTCCCACATGGCTGCAATTAATTTATTTGGATTTGTAGGATCCATAATTAATTCTGCGGTCCCGGTTTTATCATTAGCAAACAATATGTTAGTCCATGATTTGCCGCCATCAGTAGTTTTATAAACACCTCTTTCTGGATGTTCTCCCCAGGGAGAGCCTATTGCAGCTGCATAAACTACATCTGGGTTTGATGGGTGAATGATAATTCTATGTATGTGACGGGTTTTCTCAAGACCCATTAATTTCCAAGATTTTCCTCCATCAAGGGATCTATAAATACCATAACCTCCATTTAAACTATTCCTTGGGTTACCTTCTCCTGTACCTACCCAAATAACGGAAGGGTTAGTTTGTTGGATGGCAACCGAACCGATGGAAGCAGTACTTTCATTTTCAAAAACAGGTTCCCATTTTATACCCCCAGAAGTAGATTTCCATAAACCTCCGGATGCTGTACCGACATACATTACATTTGGATTGTTTTCTACCACATCAATAGCAGTAACCCTTCCACTCATGCCACCAGGGCCTATGCTTCGAGGTTTCATGTTTTTCACTAAATCCATAGGTAATTTTTGAGCTTGTAAAGACAATACTGCACAAGCCGCAAGTAAGAATAAAAATGATCTCATTTAAATGTGTAAATTTTGGTTGAATTAGCCTTTTATTATTGAATAGCCCTAAAGATAAATAATTATTATAGGTTGATTTTAAAATATGATGTTAAAGAGGGAATCTGTCTTTTAGAATTATACTATTTTTATCTAGCTATGAAACGTACCCAAAACAAAAGAGGTTTCAGGTTCGAGTCTTATACCGAATCGGAACAACCTCTTTTTGAAAAACTTCTGGAAATATTTAAGGAACTGTTGACCCATACATCAGGCGAATTGGATGAGGCCATCGAATGGTTAAAACAGTTAGATGAGGAATACAAGCTTACCAATGAAGATTATACGATTGATGATTTTCTGGAAGAATTAAAGGAGAAGGGATACATTCGAGAAGAAATTCGGCCAGATGGTCAGGGTGGAAAATTAGAGATTACTTCTAAAACTGAACGTGCCATACGCAAACATGCCTTAGACCAAATATTTGGGAAATTACGTAAAAGTGGAGCAGGTAATCACAGAAGTAAAAAAGCAGGAGTAGGAGATGAGCATACTGGTGATTTCAGAACCTATCAGTTTGGTGATTCAATAGATAAAGTGTCAATGACCGAAAGTTTACGGAATGCTCAGATGAATCATGGTTTAGGAGATTTTAATATTACCGAAGATGATTTAGTGGTTGAGGAAACTCATCACAAATCTCAAATGAGTACTGTGCTAATGATAGATATTAGTCATAGTATGATTTTATACGGTGAAGATAGAATTACACCTGCCAAAAAGGTTGCCATGGCATTGGCTGAATTAATTACCACCCGATATCCTAAGGACACTCTTGATATAATTGTATTTGGTAACGATGCGTGGCCAATTCAACTGAAAGATTTGATGTATTTAAATGTTGGGCCTTACCATACAAATACAGTCGCCGGTCTGCAATTGGCTATGGATATTCTCAGACGCAAGCGCAATACCAACAAGCAAATCTTTATGATTACTGACGGTAAGCCAAGTTGCGTTAGATTAAAAGATGGCAGATATTATAAGAATAGTGTCGGCCTAGATTCTTTTATAGTGAATAAATGTTACAGTATGGCAAGCCAAGCAAGGAGACTACATATACCGATTACCACTTTTATGATTGCGGAAGATTCTTACCTTATGGAGTTTGTTAGGGAATTTACCTACGCCAATCAGGGCAAGGCTTTGTTTACTGGATTGAAAGGACTAGGTGAAATGATTTTTGAAGATTACGAACGAAACAGAATTAAACGATTAAAAGGTTAACGATATAATTATGAATATCGAACAGATAAAAACTTTAGGTGAATTAAAGAAAACAGGTTATAAAAGTCGAACCATTAAAAATGAACTTCGGCAAAATCTTATAGAAAAATTACGGAAGGGAGAATCGACCTTTAGTGGAATTCACGGGTATGAAAACACCGTAATACCGGAATTGGAACGAGCGATTTTATCGAGACATAATGTTAATTTACTTGGGCTTAGGGGGCAGGCGAAAACACGCCTTGCTCGAATGATGGTTGAATTGCTTGATGAATATATACCAGTTGTTGAGGGTTCAGAAATTAATGATGATCCATTTAACCCAATTAGTCGGTATGCCAAAGAATTGATTAAGGAGAAGGGAGATGAAACTCCAATAAGTTGGATGCACCGATCAGAACGTTTTGCTGAAAAATTGGCTACTCCAGATGTTACGGTTGCAGATATTATAGGGGATATCGATCCTATAAAAGCTGCCAATTTAAAATTGAGTTATGCGGATGACAGGGTAATCCATTATGGTATGATACCTCGTGCCAACCGCTGCATATTTGTAATTAATGAATTACCGGATCTACAAGCTCGAATTCAGGTGGCTTTATTCAATATCCTTCAAGAAGGTGATATACAAATACGCGGGTTTAAACTGAGGCTCCCATTAGACATGCAATTTGTCTTTACAGCAAATCCCGAGGATTATACCAATCGAGGAAGTATCGTAACACCATTGAAGGACCGTATTGGTTCTCAGATTTTAACCCATTATCCAGATTCAATTGAAATTGCAAAAGCGATAACAGTACAAGAAGCAAAATTAGATGGCAATCAATCCGAAATGATCAGTGTGCCAGAATTGGCAAGGGAACTGTTGGAGCAGATCTCGTTTGAGGCACGAGAGAGTGACTTAATTGACAGTAAAAGTGGGGTAAGCGCCAGGTTAAGCATAACCGCTTTCGAAAATTTAATTAGTACGGCTGAGCGAAGAGCTTTAAAAAATGAAGATGCAACCACATCCATTAGGATGGGAGATTTTACCGGAATTATTCCAAGCATTACCGGAAAGGTTGAACTTGTTTACGAAGGTGAACAGGAAGGAGCTTTCACAGTTGCTTATAATCTAATTGGAGATGCCGTTAAATCACTGTTCCCAACGATGTTTCCATCAATTCAAAAACTAGAAAAACAGAATGAAGAAACTCCTTATGATGCTATTGTGTCATGGTTTTTTAATAATAGCGATGGGTTTGAACTATTGGATGATATTGACGATGTTGAATATAAAAGACAATTAGATAGCGTTGAGCCATTGAAAAGTCTTGTGAAAGAATATCAACCTAATCTCGAAGGAGATGCGCTTTATTTCTGTATGGAATTTGTTCTGTGGGCCTTAGCCGAACATAAAAAATTAACTAAACACCGGTTTTATGACGGTATACAGTTTCAAGATCCTTATGGAAACTTTATAAATAAACTCTAATGATTAGATTTTGTAACCTTTAGGAATGGTTACGCCTTTTTTCAACACAACAATTCCGCTTTTAACAACATAGAGATCGGTTTCTTTATCTTCAGTATAAACACTTCCATCTATATGGACGTCATCTCCTATTCTGCAGTTTTTCTCAACGATGGCATTTTTAATAAAGCAGCGCTCACCAATACCCATCAATATGTCAATGTGATCATTCTCAATTTCGTCTAAAGATTCATAATAATCTGAACCCATCATATAGGTGTTTATAATAACACTGTCTTGCCCAATACGTGATCGGATACCAATGACGGATCGCTCGATTTTTGCTGCGCTAATTATGCATCCTTCAGCAATTACAGCATGTTCCATTTGAGCGACAAGAATTTTAGAAGTAGGTAATATACGCGCATTTGTATATACTCGTTGGGAAAGATCGTATAGGTTGAATTGTGGAATATTGTCTGTTAGTCCGATATTGGCTTCAAAAAATGAGTCTATATTCCCTATGTCTGTCCAATACCCTTCAAAGGGATAACTTAATATTTTTCTTTTACCAATGCTTTGAGGAATAATTTCCTTACCAAAATCCATGGTCTTCGGATCATTCATCAATTCAATCAGCAAATCCCTATTAAAGACATAAATTCCCATAGAGGCAAGGTAATTTCTACCTTGACTTTTCATTTCATCACTTACCTCTGAACCCCACTTTAATATTTCCTCTGAATTTGGTTTTTCGGTAAAGCTGGTAATTAAACTATCGCTATTTGTTTTTAAAATACCAAAAGAGGTTCCATCTTTTGCGTTAACTGGTAAAGTTGCAATTGTAATATCAGAACCACTTTCAGCGTGTCTGGCAATGAGATCATTGTAGTCCATCTGGTACAATTGGTCGCCAGAAAGTATAAGGGCATATTTAAATTGATGATTTAAAAAGTGATGCATACTTTGTCTAACTGCATCGGCGGTGCCTTGAAACCACTCTGTACTTGTCATGGTTTGTTCTGCGGCTAAAACATCGACGAATGCTGAACTGAAAAAACTAAAATGGTAAGTGTTTTTAATATGCCTATTTAATGAGGCCGAATTAAATTGAGTCAGTACAAACATTCTTTTAATGTCTGAATTGATACAATTAGAAATTGGGATATCCACCAACCTATATTTACCAGCAATCGGTACGGCCGGCTTAGAGCGTTTCTCTGTAAGTGGATATAATCGTGAGCCTTGGCCACCTCCTAAAATTATAGCTAGTACGTCGTTATTAATCATTTTAAAAGAGATTTATAAAGTTCTTCAGTTTGTTTAGCGATTGCAGACCAATCAAAATAATCTTCTACACGTTTTCTGCCATTAACAGCCATTTTTGCCCGTAACACAGGGTCATCCATCAAAGAATTAATTGCGGCTGCCAAGTCTTGAGCAAATTGTTCCGGATTTGCGGCTTCAAATGGTGCAATTGTTTCTTGTTCTAATGCCACCAAAATTCCTGTTTCTCCATCTACTACCACTTCCTTAATACCACCAACACTACTTGCTACAACGGCAGTACTACAAGCCATGGCCTCAATATTAATAATGCCAAACGGTTCATATATGGATGGGCAACAAAATACATCTGCATGTGAATAGAGTTGGATTACTTCTGATTTTGGAAGCATGTCTGCAATCCAAATAACATTTTTCCTGTTCTCTGTAACCGAATCTACTTTCTCTTTCATTTCCCTAGCGATAGCTTCGGTATCTGGTGCTCCGGCACAAAGTACTACTTGCACATCTGGGTTTATATAGTTTATTGCATTTACCAAATGAATAATTCCTTTTTGCCTGGTAATACGTCCAACAAAAAGCACATAAGGTTTGGTTTTGTCAATTCCATATTTATCTAAGGCCGAGGTTTCTGAAGTGGTTTGGTATTGTTCAAGATTTATACCATTGTAAATAACCTCAATTTTGTTTTCATCAACATCAAAATGCTTTAAAACATCTTCTTTAGTTTCTTTTGAAACAGCTATAACTGCATCTGCCATCTCAATAGCTGTTTTTTCTATCCAAGAAGAAGCCTGATATCCACGTCCTAATTGTTCGGCTTTCCATGGTCTTAAAGGTTCTAATGAATGTGTTGTAACAACTAATGGAGTGCCATAACACAATTTAGATAAAATTCCTGCAAATTGTGCATACCAAGTATGGCAATGAACCACATCAGCATCAACAATTCCTCCATTCATTTGAATACAGGTCAATAAGGTTTTGAAAATTGGTGCTATTTCTGAACGAGTATGTTCCAACGTTAAGGTCTCATTTTTAAAGCCTAAAACTCTTAAATGCTCTTCCTTAATATCTTGATCACCAAAACTTCGGACCTCCACTTCCACAAGTTTGGCTAATTCAGCGGCCAAATATTCAACATGCACTCCTGCGCCACCATAAACATGCGGAGGATATTCTTTTGTGTAAAATAGAACCTTCATATTAAAAGGCTTATAGTTTTTAGTTAATGTAAATTACTAATTTAAATCCAAATTTGTAATTGAAATCGCAATTATGAGTAGGCTTTTATGGGGATCTAATTTCGAATTTAGAAATTACTCTAGGATTAAATTATGATTAAATGCATATTATTTAGGCAGGAGTCTAGTTCCTAATAATTCCTTCAGGAAAACTAACTATGCTTTCAAAGCCATTATTTCCGACAGCAGCAACTCCAAAGAAGTAATTATCTATGACAATGCCTTCTAGGATAAATTGATCTACATCACCAACATAGCGACTATAGTCCCAAGTAGGTGAGGTTGTATCTCTCCAATAAATAATATATCCATTTGCATTATCAACTTTGTTCCATGCTAATCGAACATTTGGTTCTACCATGCCTCCAATTTTCACCTCTTTAGGTGCTGGTGGGGCAGAGGCAATACTCGCCAAATTAATGGCATTTACGGCGGTTAGCTTTTTTGCATAATCGAAATTTACATGTTCGAAAGTATCTCCATAGTTAATGCCGTTCTCCGTGCGAATATCTTGATGCTGTTGAGTATAATTTTCATGAGTTTCCATTATGCGAATCCCGGCAAAACCAACATCATTAAAAGGTCGATGATGACCGCCTCTCGCAAAACGGTCTAAACGATAAACCATCATGGGATTCATTTCTGGCATATAAGATTTGGTTGTTTTAAAAACGTACCTTGCCAATTGTCTAGAGATTCCATCTACTTCACCGCCATAAAATCTTCGTGCTCTTCGGCGTTCTTCAGATTCTGTGGGAGGTGTCGGTTCTGAAAATATTCTAAAAGAGCGATTATCAATTACGCCATCAACACCTTTTATATTCCCTATCATGTCATTATTAAGAATTCCAATGACATCCCAATTCTGTTCCAATGCGTATTCTGCCAATCCTTTTCCCCCATAGAGTCCTTGTTCTTCCCCTGCTAACCCAACATAAATGATGCTATTTTCAAACTTATATTTTGAAAGTACCCTTGCTGCTTCAATGGTGCCCGCCATACCCGAAGCATTATCATTTGCTCCTGGGGAATCTGAAGTAAAATTGGTAGGATCTGAAACACGGGAATCTATATCCCCGCTCATAATTATAAACCTATTTGGAAATTTTGTTCCTCTTTGAATTGCAACGACATTATTAATCCAAACATCTTTTACAATTCGTTGGTTATCACCCTTAGGAATAAAATTCTTCTGATAAAAAACTTCTAAACAGCCATTACAATTCGTAGATATAGATTCAAATTCACTCTTAATCCATCTGCGAGCTGCGCCAATGCCTCGGCTTTGGGAAATAGTATCGCTTAGAGTATGGCGAGTACCAAAATCGACTAAAGTTTTTATATCTTTTTTAATTCGGTCAGCTGATATGGCTTCAATAATCTGGTAGATTTTTACATCCTGTTGACCGTAGGAGTGGAAGCTGATAGTTAAAAAAACTGTCAGCCCAAGAGCATAAAAGTGTTTCATGTATTAATTGAATTTTGAAAGGAGTTCTCTTACTTCTTTAGAATCTTTAACATAGTATTTCGCAGCAGTTTTCTTTATCCCAACCTTGATGGTAGCTGCTTCATCAGGCATTTCTTCAAACATATATTCATCCGTCCAATCATCACCAATAGCCAGCATAAAGTCATATTCTTTTTCACCTAATAGACGAGAAGCGGCTCTACCCTTATTAACATTGGTGCTTTTTATTTCTATTACTTTATTACCTTCTAAAACGGACAGATCGTTATTGGATATTAAACTCGTCAGCACAGTAGTAAGTTCTAGGACCCTAATTTGAGACAATTCTGGGTCTGCCTTCCTGTAGTGCCAAGCTAAAGAATAACGTTTCTTTTCGATAAAAGTGCCTGGTGTTCTATCAACAAATGTTTGTAACACAGGTTGAATATTTTCCATCCAATCATTCTTCAGTCGCTCTAAGGCTGTCCAATCTTTATCTTTATGTTTAATCCAAACGCCATGGTCCGTAATTAAGGTGTAGGGTTTATTATGATACCAATTTTCAAAAGTCTCGCGGTCTCTACCACTTATGATCACCAGATCCGTATTATGATGGGAGGAAAGGGAATCCAATAAATCATATAATTCTGCATCTGGACTTGCATCTTTTGGGTCATCTTTAAAACCCACAAGGGTACCATCATAATCTAATAGCATTAATCGCGATGCAGCTTTTTGGTATTCCTCCAATAATTTATCCTCTTGGTCCTTTTTCAACCTTGTGGCCATTATGATATCATCATTGTTCTTTGTGGCCTCCATCGATTTCAAAAATTCCTCTGCCCATTTTTCTACAGTATACCTTTGAATTCTTTTTTGCAGAAGTTTCATGCGTTTTTGTTGCTCATCCATTGGCATTTCCAGGGCCTGCTTAATGGTGTCAGCAATTTGTTCAAAATTATTTGGGTTTATTAGTAAGGCTTCATTCATTTCTTTGGAAGCTCCTGCCATTTCACTTAAGATAAGTACCCCATCTTGTTCAGTTCTAGTTGCAACAAATTCCTTCGCCACCAAATTCATCCCATCCCTGACAGGTGTAATTAATCCTATGTGGGCCGAGGTATATAAATCTATAAGATTCTCAAAAGGCATAGATCTGTAAAAATACCAAATGGGAGTCCAGCTTACGGTTGCAAACTGGCCATTGATGCGACCAACCAATTCGTCTGTATCCCGTTTAAGTTTTTGGTACTGAGGAACATTAGATCGAGAAGGTACCGCCAACATGATTAATCGCACTTTTTCACGAAATTCTGGATATTTATTTAAGAAATACTCGAAGGCCCTTATTCTGTTTGGAATTCCCTTTGTGTAATCTAGTCTATCGATAGATAGAATTAACTTAGCATCGGAGTCTGATTGAAAATGGTCATCTAAACGTTTTTGAAGTTCTGTTCTGTTCTTGTCTTGTTGTTTCTCATTTTTCGATGCAGCATTATGAAATTTGTCATAATCGATTCCCATTGGAAAAGAATCTACTTTCACAATACGATCATGATATATTATTTCATTGAATTTTACATCCAGCCTTAAAATCCGTTTAACGGAACTTAAAAAATGTCTTTCGTAATCATAGGTGTGAAAACCTAATAGGTTAGAACCTAACATTCCTTCCAAGATTTCTTCTCTCCAAGGAAAAGTTCTAAATATTTCGTAAGAGGGAAAAGGGATATGAAGGAAAAAACCAATAGTTACATGCGGTTTTTTATCTCTGATTAATTTGGGCAGAAGCAACAATTGATAATCGTGCACCCAAACAGAATCACCTTCTTCAATATGATTAATGACTTCATCTGCAAATTTTTGATTCACTCGTTTGTAGGCTTCCCAATATTGTAATTCAAATTCTGTGTAATCTGTAAAATAGTGGAAAAGTGGCCAAAGAGTACGATTACTGAAACCAAAATAATAATCTTCTACATCTTCTTGGGTTAACGAAACTGCGACACATTTTTCCTTTTGTACAGCATTTTTAACTTTTATGGAAGTTTCCTCATCAATTTCCTCCTCGGTAAGCCCAGACCAACCAATCCATATTCCATTTCCTTCAGCATGAACAGATTTCATTCCTGTTGCTAATCCTCCAACACTAGGTATGGTTTTTATAGTTTGATCCTCAATTTTTATTTGTAAGGGTAGTCTGTTTGAGACTATTATGGTTTTACTCATGAATTTATAATCTTTTACGAATTATCTTATAACAAGATTTTTGTTAATTTACTGAATTAATAAGGGACTAACCAATTCAAAGCTGAATTTTAATGAATAATTTAGATTATGGAATAATTGGAAACTGTAGGAGTGCAGCCTTGGTTTCCAAACAGGGCTCTATTGATTGGTGTTGTTTGCCAGAATTTGATTCTTCTTCTGTTTTCGCCCACCTTTTAGACGATAATATTGGCGGTCGTTTTTCTTTTATAGTAGATGACAGTTATGAAATAGAACAATATTATTTGCGGAACACCTGCATACTGATTACGAGATTTTCTAATGGTATGGACGTTTTCGAGGTTCGGGATTTTATGCCTCGCTATCACAAATCCAATAATAAATACCATTCTCCACCAGAAATTATAAGATTTGTAAAGTACATTTCTGGTTTTCCATCATTCAAAGTGGTCTATAATCCAAAACTGGAATACGCCAAAACGGATACGGTAACCTATATTAAACATGATTTCATTGTCAGTTTAACCGATAAGGAAAAATTCGATACCGTTTTTCTTTATTCCAATTTTAATAAAGAAGCCATAATGGCGAGTTCCGAAATACCTTTTCGCGAGGATGGTTTTTTTCTAATGGGTTATAACGAGAAATTATTTAAACCAGATTTAGATGCCATTATATTAGAATATGAGCGAACTAAGGTGTATTGGCTGAACTGGATGGAAAACACTCCTAATTACCAACGGTATAATGATGAGATTGCTAGAAGTGCTATGACATTGAAATTGTTGAGTTATGATAAAACCGGAGCCATTTTGGCAGCGGCGACCACATCATTGCCAGAAACAATTGGGGAAGTGCGAAATTGGGATTATCGTTTCTGTTGGATTCGTGATGCCTCTATGGTGGTTAGCGTTGTGGCTCAATTGGGACATAAAAGAATGGCTCAACGTTATTTGCAATTTATTGTGGATCTTATTCCGGATAAGGACGAAAAGTTGCAAATAATGTATGGCATCAATAAGGAAAAAAAGCTTACGGAAGAGATTCTGGATCACTTAAAAGGCTATCAAGACAGTAAGCCAGTCCGAATTGGTAATGCAGCCTATAAGCAACAGCAGAATGATATTTACGGAATTTTAATGGATGTAATCCATCACCAGTTGGTAACATTTCAAACAGATGTTGAAAATGGCGAGGAATTGTGGAGCATTACCAAAGGTATTGTATGGGTGGTTAACAAACATTGGAAAGAACCTGACAAGGGAATTTGGGAATTTCGAACCGAAGACCGACATTTTACATTTTCAAAAGTTTTATGTTGGGTAGCTGTAGATAGGGCTCTAAAAGTTGCAGAATTGCTAGGTAAAAAATCTAAAACTGCCAAATGGTCTTTACTTGAAGAGGAAATACGAATGGATATATTAGATAATGCATGGAGTGATGAAACACAGGCATTTACCCAATCCTATGGTTCCAACGAACTTGATGCCTCAGTATTATTGATGGGTCGATATGGATTTATTGATCCAAAATCAGAAAGATTCGTGAGCACTGTTCATGCAATTGAGAGAGAGCTGAGCAATGATGGTTTGTTGTATCGATATAAAAACCAGGATGACTTTGGTTTACCTTCTTCATCATTTACAATTTGTACTTTTTGGTATATCAATAGCCTGATTTTGATTGGTGAAGTGCAAAAGGCCAATAAAATGTTTAAGAGATTATTATCGTATAGCAACCATGTAGGGCTTTTCAGTGAGGATATTGATTTTAAATCGAAACGGTTACTCGGTAATTTTCCACAAGCATATTCCCATTTGGCACTGATTGAAACGGCAATAAACCTCTCAAAAATTACTCAAGAAGAAAAGATTAAGGAATCTATAGGTTAGTTTAATAAATTATTGAATATAGGTAACCCTAGTTATTTTGCCATTATTTACTTCATAAATGGCGATAGCATAAATGGCATTACCGTCTATGGTTACTCGTTCATGGTCGACAATTTTATTGCCCAAGACCATTCGTTTAAGAACTTCGGCATTTAAATTTTTTATTCTCCGAAAGAAATTAGTATAGGTTTCCTTGACTGCCGTTGCCCCGTCAGAAGTAATTTTGTTTGGATAATCGTAAATTTTCACATCATCTGAAAATGTCGCCATAAAGGCATTAATATCCTTGTTTACATAACCTCTAAGATGACGTTCAATTATAGCTGCCACGCCGGACTTTTCAATTTCTTGGTTACCTATTTCAGGGGTTGAATTTTTATCATCTTCCGGATTAGCAACAATGGCACCATTGGATTCTCCTACAACTACCAATTTGTTGATGTTATCATTAATGGCTAACCGGCTAATGTTATCAATTCCAAATCTTTTAAGATCGTTAATCTCTTTCCAGTCACTGTTATTTCTTGTTGAAATTGTATATAATTTGGGACCCTTTCCCATAAGGAGGGTATTTCTATTTAACCAAATGAAATCTTCTGAATCTTTTAAAGTTGTGGTAATGGTATTTTGTCTTCCAGAAGCAATATTTATGCTCTTTATTTCCCGTTTATTAGAATTCTTTTTAGAAATATAACTAACCTCATTACTATTAGGTATTTTTTGAAGAGACCTTCCAATATTCGTATCTAAGCGTCTGTGTTTTTTTGTGATTAAATCCGTTACGTATAATGATAAACCGTTATCCTCTAATACAGCTGAAACCAAAGTATTTTCATCATACCAAAGTTGATAGCCTATAACGATATCGTCAATAAGAATTTCAGAATCAGTAGTTGAAAGTGAATATTTATACAATTTCTGAGTGCCGTCTTGCTCTAATCTGATGGCAGAAACTGCATTCTGATTAGGAATTTTAATAGGTGAATACTCACTGCCTGGTGTGAAATTCACCCAAACTTTAGATCCATAAGGAATGTAATATTTCGCAATATCATTTTGGCCCCCACGGTTAGATGAGAAAAGCAAAAATGTGTCATCCAAGAAGTACGGTTGATTATCGTATCCTTCATTATCTGAAATATTCTTGAAATTGCTTAATTCCAATTTTCCATTAGAATAATTAAAATCGAACATATAAACATCTGTATCCGGACTTTGAGGGATAGCTATGGTTGTAAAAAGTAAGGTGAATATTAATGTCCAGGATTTCATCTTTAAGAATTTGAATAAAGATACATATACCAAAATAAGATTGTTAGCTGAATCAAAATGAAAAGTTCTTTATCTCAATTTTATTAATTCAAAAATAAGCTTCCAAAATTATTTATAAGCATTTACTTACAAAACTAATTATAAGGAGATTAGGTGCTGTCATTCGTCGTTTTTATTCGAATTTTAGGTGAGATTAAACCAATTAATGGGGAATAAACACTATCTTAAAAGTTCTTCCCCCCTTACTTAGTCCTTAATGGATTCAGTTTTTATTAACCAACTAAATCATTTTAAAAATGAAAAGAATTCTAATGTATTTTTTGGTAATGCCATTTCTATTTATGGCGTGCCAACAGGAGACTGTTCAAGGGAATGAACAGGAACTTTTAGATGCGAAAAAACTTGTTCAGCCAATTACTAAAATTAATCTAAGTAAAGATTTAAAAAGTAGTGACTTAAGAAAAAGAGGCAAATCGGGTGATGTCGTTCAGGAGTTTATGTCCGAGTTTAACACTTCACTTTCCAAATTCGGGCTTATGCTTGAAAAAATTGAGACCTATGGAGCTGAAAGTTCAGGCAGAACAGTTTATTTCAAAAATGTTGGGAATAAGCAATTAGGATCCGATTTTGCACCCAATGATCCTAATAATGTTGGAGGTGTAATGGTTCCTTATTGGATTGATGACTCTGAACTAGGAACATCATCCGGAATGTCTCCTTATGAAACATTTATGGGTATTACAAATAGTATGGATACATGGAATGCGGTAAGTTGTTCTCAAGGTCTTGAAATTCCTTTATTGGGGGTAACAGAGGGCTTCGATGTTGGATTGGTTCAATACTTTGCAGGTTTTGGCGGTTATCAAGGGTATATCCCCGGAACCATTCTTTTTGCAGGTATTTTACCCCCTGATTTTTTTGAGGCTGTTTTAGGTGAAGGCGCTGGTAATGGTACTATAGGGGTAACTTTTACTTATATATGGGTTGATGACGATACTGGTGAGCCTGCTGATATTGACCGAAATGGAAAGAAC
This sequence comes from Aegicerativicinus sediminis, assembly GCF_015476115.1. GTDB lineage: Bacteria > Bacteroidota > Bacteroidia > Flavobacteriales > Flavobacteriaceae > Aegicerativicinus > Aegicerativicinus sediminis. The sequence goes on from NZ_CP064295.1 coordinate 3,045,928, forward strand.
GATGTTGCTATAAAGGAAATTTATATTAATGATAACTTCAATTATCAAGATGCACCTAATGATGGCTTAGACCCTAGTTTTGTTATCGATTTTCAAACCATCGTTCTACATGAGGCAGGCCATGGTTTAAGTCAAGGACATTTCGGTACTGCATTCAGTGACGGTAGAGGAGGTCTTCACTTCGCTCCACATGCTTTAATGAACGCAGGTTATTCAGTTGGAAGAAGAACAATTTCTGGCACTGATGAAGCTGGGCATTGTTCCAATTGGGGAAGTTGGCCGATGGAGTGATTAAAGCCTATAATAATAAAAAAAGCCGATTCCAATTACAGAATCGGCTTTTTACATTTGAGTTAGTCTAACTTAAAAACAATAAGAGTTCTCCTCTTTTACTTTTTCGGCAATGGTATTTCTTAATTCAACTACATTGGGATAATTGACATATTTCGTAAAACGTTTAAGACCCATTAACATCATTCGTTGCTCATCTCCTTCTGAGAATGAAATAATCCCTTCTCGAGCATTTTTGGTAATAATTTCAACTGCATTGTATAGGTAAAGTTTAGCCATTGCTATTTGAACTTTTTGAGCGTCCTCTCCAAATCTTTTAGCATTTTTCTCAGCTCGCAAGATGGCCGATTCAGCCATATAAACCTCAATTAAAATATTTGAAGCTGCTAGGAGTAATTGCTGATGCTCTTCAAGTTCTGGGCCATATTTTTGAACAGCCGCTCCTGCAACCATTAAAAACACTTTCTTCAATTTGGCAATCATTTCCTTTTCTTCTGAAAACAATTCCGAATAATCAGGAACTTCAAAACTTGGGATGCCCATTAATTCATCCTTAACCGCCATGGCAGGCTGTAACAAATCTACATGACCTTTCATTGCTTTCTTTACCAACATTCCAACGGAAAGTATTCGATTAATTTCGTTGGTTCCCTCATATATCCTCGCAATTCTGGCATCTCTCCAAGCCGCTTCCATTGGGGTGTCCTTAGAAAATCCCATACCTCCAAAAATTTGAATCCCCTCATCCGAACAGTTCTGAACATCCTCAGAAACGGCCACTTTTAGGATTGAACATTCAATAGCATATTCCTCAACACCTTTAAGTTCCGCTTCTTGGTGTGAGTTTCCATTTGCAATTCGCATCGCTATTCGGTCCTCAATATTCTTTGCGGCCCTGTAGCTTGCAGCTTCTCCTGCATAGGCACTGGTAGACATTTCGGCAAGTTTAGATTTGATAGCGCCAAACTCAGAGATTGGAGTTTTAAATTGTTTCCTCTCATTGGCGTATACAACTGCACGAGTTGTTATTCTTCTTTGGGAGTCTAAACAGGCTGCAGCTAGTTTTATTCGACCTATATTTAATGCGTTCATAGCAATTTTAAAACCGTTGCCTCTTTCAGACAACATGTTTTCTACTGGAACCGAGGTATCATTAAAAAACACTTGTCGGGTAGAAGAGGCATGAATACCCAATTTATTCTCTTCTTCACCTAATGTTATACCATTAGTCGGATCGTTTTCAACTATGAAACCGGTAATATATTTGTCATCTTCAATACGGGCGAAAACAATAAACATATTGCAGAATCCCGCATTTGAAATCCACATTTTTTGGCCATTAATTTTATAATGTTTGCCGTCCTCTGTTAGAGTTGCAGCAGTTTTTCCTGAATTTGCATCACTTCCTGCACCAGGTTCGGTCAAGCAATAGGCTCCAAACCATTCTCCAGTTGCCAATTTGGGAACATATTTTTGTTTTTGTTCTTCTGTACCATAAAGTACTATTGGCATAGTGCCTATACCAGTATGTGCACCAAAAGCGGTGCTATATGATCCCGTACCAGAGGAAATGTAATCACATACTAGCATGGTAGAAACAAATCCCATACCCATACCTCCATACTCTTCCGGTACTGCGACACCCAGAAATCCCATTTCTCCTGCTTTTCTCATGCACTCTTCTGTATATGCATAATCCTTTGCTTCAAAACGTTCACGATGGGCGATGATCTCCCTATCATTAAATTCTTTTACGGCTTCCTTCATCATTACTTGCTCTTCCGAAAAATCTTCGGGAGTAAAAACGTCCTCACAAGAAGTCTCTTTTACGATAAATTGACCTCCTCTTAATATTTCAGTTGTCGTTTCCATATTTATTTTTTTGAATAGTAGGATTTATTAAACCCTTATTGTTAGCTTAGTAATATTTAGTTTAAAAATTCGAAAATTCCACAGGCACCTTGTCCTGTACCAACACACATTGTTACCGCCCCATATTTTCCTATCATGTTGCGTTTCCTCATTTCGTCAAACAGTTGTACCGATAATTTGGCTCCTGTGCAGCCAAGAGGATGCCCTAAAGCAATCGCCCCGCCATTGACATTTACAATATCATTGTTTAATCCTAATTCTCGGATAACTGCAATAGATTGAGATGCGAAGGCTTCGTTTAATTCAATTAATTCTAAATCTTCTTGCTTTAAACCTGCTTGTTTAAGAGCTTTTGGAACTGCTTTAACGGGCCCGATCCCCATAATACGGGGTTCAACCCCTGCAGCAGCATAATTCACCAACCGAGCTATAGGTGTTAAATTCAATTCTTTTACCAGGTCTTCACTCATAATCATTAAAAATGCTGCTCCATCACTCATTTGGGAAGAGTTACCAGCAGTTACGCTTCCATTGGCCGCGAATACAGGTTTTAATTTTGCTAATACCTCCAAACTGGTATCTTTTCTCGGCCCTTCGTCCTTAGTTACAGTATAGGATTTAGAAGCCTTTTTTCCATTTTCATCTATATAATTCTCATCAATTTTTATAGGAACTATTTGATCTTGAAATCTATCTTGCGATTGTGCCTTTATTGCTTTTTGGTGGGAATTATAAGCAAACTCATCTTGGTCATCTCTAGATACCTTAAATTCCTTTGCTACAGCTTCTGCAGTTAACCCCATGCCCCAGTAATAATCTTCATGACCAGCCTTGGCAATGGCGTAATCGGGTACTGGTTTGTATCCACCCATGGGGATAAAACTCATACTTTCAACTCCTCCTGCAATGATGCAATCTGCCATGCCAGCTTGTATTTTGGCAGTAGCAATACCAATTGTTTCGATTCCTGAGGCACAATACCGGTTTACAGTTACCCCTGGAACATCTTCAATTTTAAGTCCCATTAAAGAAATAAGTCGTCCCATATTGAGTCCCTGTTCCGCCTCAGGCATGGCATTACCAACAATAACATCATCAATTCGTTTTTTGTCGAAATCTGGTAATTGATCCATTAAGTACTGAATGGTCTCCGCTGCAAGTTCATCTGGTCGCTTAAACCTGAACACTCCTCTTGGTGCCTTGCCTACTGCTGTTCTATATCCTTTTACTATATATGCTGTTTTCATTTGTTTTGTGATTTGAAGTGCCAAATTTGGTGTCTTCTAGTTTGGTGTGAATGATTTTAGTTACGAAGAGGTTTCCCCGTCTTTAGCATGTGTTGAATTCTTTCAAGTGTCTTACGTTCTGTACAAAGACTGAGAAACGCTTCACGCTCTAAATCCAATAAATACTGTTCACTAACAAGGCTAGATTCTGATAAATCGCCACCAGCCATTACATAGGCCAATTTGTTGGCAATTTTTTTGTCGTGTTCTGAAATATATTTTCCCGCTTCCATGCTATCAGTTCCAACTAAAAACATTCCTAACGCTTGTTTTCCTAAAACTTTCACGTCCTTACGAGGTATGGGTTTTGTATAGCCTTGATCTGACAATAATTGTGCATAACGTTTTGCTGTTGCTATCTGTCGATCTTTGTTTACAACTACTATATCCTTTCCTTGTTGTAGAATACCTAGGTCATACGCCTCATAAGCAGAGGTACTAACCTTAGCCATACCGATAGTTAAGAAGTACTCTTGTAGCACGTTCAATTCAACATCATTTTTTCTAAAGGTATCAGATGCCCTAAGTGTCATTTCTTTTGTTCCACCGCCTCCGGGGATAACGCCAACACCAAACTCTACTAGTCCAATATATGTTTCTGCTGCAGCAACGACTTTATCAGCGTGTAAGCACAATTCACAGCCTCCACCTAACGACATTCCGTGTGGGGCGGCAACTGTGGGAATTGAAGAATAACGCATACGCATCATTGTATCCTGAAAATATCGAATGGCCATATTAAGTTCATCGTACTCCTGTTCCACCGCCATCATAAAAATCATTCCTATATTAGCACCCACAGAGAAATTTGCTGCTTGGTTACCTACCACCAAACCAGCGAAATCTTTTTCCGCAATATCAACAGCTTTATTAATACCTGCAAGAACATCGCTTCCAATGGTATTCATTTTGCTACGGAATTCTAGATTGAGAATACCATCGCCCAAGTCCTCAACCACGACTCCAGTATTCTTAAATACTTCCTTGCTAGTACGTATATTGTCTAAAATGATAAATGCATCTTGGCCGGGTATTTTCTTAAAATCCATTTTCTCAGGATCGTATGCATAGCTATCGCCATCTTTAACTGTGTAGAAAGATTCGAAACCATTAGTAACCATGTCATTTATCCAATCCGCTACTTCTAGACCTTCAGATTTAGCAAATTCGATTCCTTTTTTAATGCCAATTGCATCCCATATTTGAAATGGTCCATGTCCCCAGCCAAACCCAGCTTTCATAGCATCATCAATTTTATGTAATTGATCTGTTATCTCTGGAATTCGGTATGACACATAAGCGAAAAGAGCCCCGAAAGATTTTCGGTAAAATTCACCTGCTTTATCTTTTCCATCAACAAGGATTGGAAAACGATCGATGACATTATCGATGGCTTTAGTTTGTTCTAATGTGCCAAACTTTGCCGATTTCTTGCCACGGTATTCTAAAGTATCTAGGTCTAAAGTCAAAATCTCACTCTGACCCTTATCATTTGTCACCTTTTTATAAAATCCCTGACCAGATTTACTTCCCCACCATTTGTTTTCATGCATGGTGTTAATAAAATTAGGTAGAGCGAATAACTGGTGTCTTTCATCATCTGGCACATTTTCATAAAGGCCATTTGCCACATGAATTAAAGTGTCTAAACCAACAACATCTACGGTTCTGAAAGTCGCAGATTTTGGACGACCGATGACTGGTCCTGTTAATTTGTCTACTTCTTCAACAGTCATATTTAAGTCTTTTACTGCATGGAAAAGACTCATAATACTGAAGATACCTATCCTGTTTCCAATAAATGCAGGAGTGTCTTTAGCGATTACCGATGTTTTCCCGAGAAACTTCTCTCCATATACATTGAGAAAATCCAGAACTTCCTGCTTTGTTTTTGGTCCTGGAATAATTTCGAATAGTTTCAGGTAACGGGCTGGGTTGAAAAAGTGGGTCCCGCAGAAATGTTCCTGGAAATCTTCGCTTTTTCCTTCACTCATAAAGTGAATAGGAATTCCTGAAGTGTTTGACGTTATAAGTGTCCCTTTTGTTCTAAATTTATCAAGCTTTTCAAAAACCTGCTTTTTAATATCTAGTCGTTCAACCACTACCTCTATAATCCAATCAGCCTTAGCGACCTTTTCAATATCATCCTCCAAATTGCCCGTCGTAATCCTAGAGGCAAATTTTTGGTGATAAATAGGGGAGGGCTTAGATTTTAAGGCTGCCTGAAGTGAATTGTTTACAATTCTATTTCTAACAACCTTATCTTCTAATGTTAAACCCTTTGCTTTTTCTGCCTCGGTAAGTTCTCTTGGAACAATATCTAATAGCAACACCTTAACGCCGATATTGGCGAAATGACACGCAATGCCGCTTCCCATTATTCCGGAACCTATAACCGCAACTTCCTTAATTCTTCTAATACTCATAAATATTTATCTTGTAAATTACCTTAGTAAAAGGCTTATTAACTAGTTAGTTTTTGAATTCTCGTAGATCTGTTTGTTAGCAATCATATTATTTATAATCTCTGCTACCTCATAAAAATGATTGAGTTGATCTTCACTTACTTTAGACCTGATGGCATCATTAAAGGTTAATACCTTTTCTCTAGCGTAAGCTCGCTTTTCCCTACCAAAGGCGGTAAGGTGAATAATTACGCCTCTACCATCTTCAGGGTTTGGACGTCTTTCAATTAAATCTCGGGCTTCCATGGATTTAAGAGTTCTTGAAAGGCTAGTAGCTTCCATACCCATTTTTGGGCCTAGAGAGGTTGAAGGTGTGCCGTTTTCAGGGTCAATGCTTAACAATGCAAAACCTACCGCCATGGTTACTCCAAATTGGGCGGCCTCTTCATTATACATTTTGTTTACTGCTAACCAAGTGGTTCTCAGAACATAATCAATAGTCTTGTCTTTCATGAAATTCTTCCGATTCGTAAATATAGTAATATTTATTATGCACGCATAATAAATTAATAAAATATTTGGAAGAATTGTTGAGGTTAGAAGGGAAGGTTAGCGGTAAATTCTATCATAAAGATTTTGATATATACCTTTAATAATGTCCCTTTTCATTTTCATGGTTGGGGTTAATTGACCTCCCTCAATACTCCAGGTATCTGGTGTTAGTTCGAAGCGTTTGATTTGTTCCCATTTACCAAACTGGGCATTACATTTATCCACCTCTTTTTGAATACGGTCATTAACTTCTTTGCAGGCAACCAATTCCTCATTGGTAGTACCTACATTAACATTTTTGAGTTTGGCCCAATCACGTACAAATTCAAAATTTGGCTGTATGAGCGCCGCAGGCATTTTTTCTCCTTCGCCTACCACCATAATTTGCTCAATAAATCGGGATTGTTTTAGTTCATTTTCTAAAAGGGCTGGAATCACATATTTTCCACCAGAGGTTTTAAACATTTCCTTCTTTCTCCCCGTTATCTTTAAAAAGCCATCCTCATCTATGATCCCCTTGTCACCTGTATGAAAATAATCCCCTGTCATCACTTCCGCCGTACGTTCTGGATCTTTGTAATAGCCCTTCATAATATTAGGGCCCTTAACTAAAATTTCTCCATCCTCGGCAATTTTCACTTCTACCCTTGGAATAGGTTTTCCTACAGTGCCAATCTTATAATTATTATCAGCTAACTGTCCGACTGATACCACTGGAGAGGTTTCCGTAAGTCCATAACCTTCCATAACGGGCATGCCAGCTGCGCCAAAAATTCGGGCAAGTCGTGGCTGAAGAGGTGCACTACCAGATACCATACTAATTAATTCACCGCCTAAGGCGGCTTGCCATTTGCTAAATATTAGTTTGCGTGCAACTTTTAATTGTGTTTCATACCACCAGCCATTTTTGCCATAGGGTTCCCATTTTTCACCTAAACTTATGGCCCAAAAGAAAAGGGCTTTTTTAATGCCAGTTAATTCTTCGCCTTTTGCATGTATTTTATCAAATACCTTTTCCAACAGTCTAGGAACAACCGTCATAAATATAGGTTGAATTTCGCGCGCATTGTCTCCAATTTTTTCTAGGTTTTCTGCATAATACATGGAAAAACCAGAATATTGGTAGATATAAATAATAACTCTTTCAAAAATATGGCATATAGGAAGGAAGCTTAAAACCTTTGAATTATTTCCTATCTGCGGTAATCTATCCACTGTATCTAATACATTACTAGTAATATTGTCATGGGTGAGCATAACGCCTTTGGGACGGCCAGTTGTACCAGACGTATAGATGATAGTTGCCAAATCATCTGGTGAAATGGAGTCTTTTAAACTTTCAACTTCTGATTGATTGGAATCATCGGCACCAATATTAAAAAGCTCAGAATAATGCTTGCATCCAGGGATATGATCGAATGAAAAAACATTTTTTAAGGCAGTCTCATCCTTAATTTCCAAAACCTTATCTAAAACCTCTTGATCGGAAACAAAACAATAAATACTTTCAGAATGGTTTAGAACATACTTATAATCTTCGGCGGAAATCGTTGGGTAGATTGGAATATCCTGGGCCCCGATTTGAAGAATGCCAATGTCCATAATATTCCATTCGGTTCTGTTGGTGCTGGATATTAAGGCTATTTTATCATTTTTCTTCACGCCCAACCGTAGCAATGCCCTGCTAACCATATTCGCTTTGTCCACATATTCTTGTGTGGATGTAGCTTCCCATTTACCATCTTTTTTGGTATTGAGAGCCTTTTGTAAATTGAATTTTTCTAATTGGAAATAAGGAAAATCAAAAAGCCTAGTTGGAGTGGTCATTCGTTAATTATGATTAGTCTTAATGCAAATTATGAAAAAGAGACATATCATCAAATGAATTCGTAAAAAAGGAGCCTATAAATTATAGACTCCTTAAATTTTCCTTTATTAAAGATTGAACTTTAACTGAATAAGTAAAAATTGAATGTTATGAATGTTTCTCAATCCATTCCCTTGCATTTACAAAAGCCTGCAGCCAAGGCGTAACTTCATCCCTTCGGTCATGAGGGTAATGTGCCCAATTCCATTGGAAGGTAGAACGTTCAATGTGCGGCATAGTAACTAAATGGCGCCCAGTTTTATCCGTCATCATAGCAGTATTGTAATCTGAACCATTTGGATTGTGTGGATATTCTGAATAAGCATAAGTTGCTACAATGTCATACTTTTCCCTATCAAGAGGAAGATGGAATTTACCTTCACCATGAGATATCCAAACTCCTAGTGTAGAACCTTCTAAATTTGAAAGCATCACAGAATTATTTTTCTCAATGGTTACCGAAGTAAACCCACTTTCGTGTTTATGGGAATCGTTATGAAGCATTTTTCCATGTATGTCATGCTCAGGATTAATCAATTCCAATTCCATCCATAATTGACAGCCATTACAAATTCCGACGGATAGTGTATCAGGTCGCGCGAAAAATTTGTTCAAAGCTTCACGAGCCTTTTCATTGTATAAAAATGCACCAGCCCATCCTTTAGCAGATCCTAATACGTCTGAATTTGAGAAACCTCCAACTGCTCCAATAAATTGAATGTCCTCCAGAGTTTCACGTCCAGATATAAGATCAGTCATGTGAACATCTTTAACGTCAAACCCTGCAAGATACATAGCGTTTGCCATTTCGCGCTCACTATTACTTCCTTTCTCCCGAATAATGGCAGCCTTAGGTCGTTGTTTAGAGTCATCTATCTTAGGAAGTTTTCCTGTGAAAAATTCTGGGAACTTATAGGAAAGAGGCTGTACTTTATAATTCTTGTAACGATCCTCTGCCAAATTATTAGAAGTTTGCTTCGAGTCTAATAAATAAGAAGTCTTGTACCAAACATCTCGAAGCTCTGAAATATTCAAGTTAAACTTGTCCATGCCATTGGTGATATTCATATTGGCACTCTCGGTAACCTTACCTATTTTGATAAACTCAATGGCATTATCTTGTAAAATAGCTTCGGCTTCGTCCTTCAACTGAACAACAATTCCAATATTTTCTGAATAAAGAAGTTTAATAGAATCTTGCTCATTTAATGCTGTAAGGTCTAGATCAGCTCCGAGATTATTGTCCGCAAAACACATTTCTAACAAGGTTGTTATTAAACCACCAGAACCAATATCATGTCCAGCAACAACTAATTCATTTTTAATTAGTTTCTGAATTGTATTGAACGTGTTTTTGAAATATTCTGCATCAGTAATTGTTGGTGATTCTGTGCCCAATGCATTCACTATTTGGGCGAAAGAACTTCCACCAAGCTTAAAACTGTCTTTGGAAAAATTCACATAATAAATATTTCCTTCTCCTAGCTTTAGGACTGGCTCAACCACTTTCTTTATATCGCTACAATGGCCAGCAGCTGAAATAATTACCGTGCCAGGAGCTATAACTTCCGCATCCTTGTATTTCTGCTTCATGGAAAGGGAATCCTTTCCCGTTGGTACGTTGATACCTAATTGGATAGAAAATTCTGAAACTGCTTCAACTGCTTCATAAAGACGTGCGTCCTCACCTTCATTCCTACATGGCCACATCCAGTTTGCGGAAAGTGACACACTTTTCAAGTCATTTTCTAATGGCGCCCAAATAATGTTTGTAAGAGCTTCCCCTATACTATTTCGGCTACCAGCAATAGGGTCGATTAATGCTGATACTGGTGAATGACCAATTGAAGTTGCAATACCTTCTTTCCCATTATAGTCAATTGCCATAACACCGACATTATTTAGCGGTAATTGAAGAGGTCCGGCGCATTGTTGTTTTGCAACGCGGCCCCCAACGCAACGATCAACCTTATTGGTAAGCCAATCTTTACAAGCAACCGCTTCTAGTTGAAGCAATTGCTCAAGATATTTTTGAAAATTATCAGGGTTGTAAGCCAAATCCTTATAAACACGATTTACAGTTGAATCGTTCATATAAGTTTTTGGGGAACTGCCGAACATATCCTCAAGAGCCAAATCCATAGGAGTATTTCCTTTAGATTCTGAACTAAAGCAAAAACGTTGATCATCCGTTACATTGCCAACAACATAGGAAGGCGAGCGTTCCCTTTCGGCAATTCTGTTAAGATCGCCCAAATATTTTTCTGCAATCAATAATCCCATACGTTCTTGAGATTCGTTGCCAATAATTTCTTTATCTGAAAGGGTAGGGTCGCCAATAGGAAGTTTATCCAAATCGATGCGACCACCAGTATCTTCAATTAATTCGGAAAGACAGTTAAGATGTCCTCCTGCACCATGATCGTGGATTGAAATAATGTGGTTTTCTTCACTTTCTACCATTCCACGGACAACATTTGCAGCTCGTTTTTGCATTTCTGGATTAGATCGCTGGACGGCATTTAGTTCAATGCCTGATTCAAATTCGCCAGTGTCTGCCGAAGAAACAGCAGCGCCGCCCATCCCAATTCTATAGTTTTCTCCCCCAAGTACTACAATTTTGTCCCCAGGTTTGGGAGTATCTTTTAATGCTTGTGAAGCTTTTCCATAACCTATACCACCCGCCAACATAATCACTTTGTCATAACCCAATTTTCGTGCAGGAATATCACATTCAGTAATATTTTCTTCATGTTCAAACGTAAATAGTGATCCGCAAATTAGAGGTTGCCCAAACTTATTACCAAAGTCTGAAGCCCCATTGGAGGCTTTTATAAGAATATCGATTGGAGTTTGGTATAACCAAGGTCGCTCATTAAAATGTTGCTCCCATGGTCTGTCCTTTTCCAAACGGGAATAGGATGTCATGTAAACGGCTGTTCCTGCTAAAGGTATTGCACCTTTACCTCCAGCTAGACGATCCCTGATTTCCCCTCCAGATCCGGTTGCAGCCCCATTGAATGGCTCAACAGTAGTTGGAAAGTTGTGTGTTTCTGCTTTAAGGGAAATGACCGAATCGAATGGTGATTTTTTATAAAAATCAGGTACATCTGGTCTTTTAGGAGCAAATTGTTCAACAGTTGGGCCTTCCACAAAAGCCACGTTATCCTTATAAGCAGAAACGATATAATTCGGGTTTGTTTCCGAAGTTTTCTTTATCAGTTTAAAAAGTGAAGACGGTTTTTCCTTACCATCTATGACAAAAACACCATTAAAAATTTTATGTCTGCAGTGCTCACTGTTTACTTGCGAAAAGCCAAATACTTCTGAATCGGTTAAAGGTCTACCAATACGGTTGGAAACATCATTAAGATAATCTATTTCCTCCTCGCTTAAAGCCAATCCTTCAGATGCATTATACCCCGCAATATCCTCAATATCTATAATGGGTTCAGGCTCAATATCTATAGTAAATGTATTTTGATTTAACCCCTTAAATTTTTGAGAAATCATAGGGTCATAAGCAGAAAAATCTTCCTGAACATTTTCGAATTCCTCAATTCTGAGAATTCCAGAAATACCCATATTCTGAGTAATTTCAACAGCATTGGTACTCCAAGGCGTAATCATTGCAGCTCTTGGGCCAACAAAAAAGGCGTCTAAAGACGCCACAGAAAGCTTAGGCTGGTTGCCAAACAACCATTCTAATTTTGAGATATCTTCTTTGCTAAGTTCTTTGGTGGTTTGAACGGCATAGATCTTTCCGTCGGTCTTTCCAAAAAAGTGAATCATGGGTTCTGAAGTGCTTATCAATTGAACAGTGCAAAAATACCTATTTTATGCGATTAAACACTTCGCAATTTTTAAAATCAATATGCTATTTATAAAAGGCTTTTCAACAATTAAAAATAGGTTTTCAATATGCGGGTTACGGAGCCCTTATAGCTTTGTCCGAATAAATTTAAATGCACCAAAAGGTAATAGAGTTGGTATATATCTATTCTTGCTTCCAATCCTGAAGAACTAGCATTTTTGCTGAAATATCCTTGGTAGAATGCCGAATTAAATCCTCCGAAAAGTTTCGTCATTGCAATATCTACTTCAGAATGGCCATAATAACTGGCGGGGTCAATTAAATATGCCTGTCCTGAAAGTGAAATAAGGAAATTACCACCCCACAAATCTCCATGAAGGAGGGAGGGTTTTGGAGTTCCTAATAATGAATTTAAATTTTTGATTATCGAATGTTCAGAAGGGCATTCACCAGGCAATAACCTTCCAGAACTAAAAGCAATTTGTAATTGAGGTTTTAACCTTTGCAAAAAATAGAATTCCACCCAATTTTCGAAAATTAAATTTTGCTGAGGTAGACTACCAATAAAATTGCTGGATTCCCAACCGAAAGTTTGGTGCGAACATTCATGCAATTTTGCCAAGTCTTCTCCAAATGCATACATTTCCTCATTAGAAGGTTTTTTAGATTCAACATATTCCAATAAAAGAAAAGCTTTGGAATTAATAGATCCTACGTGTATGACATTTGGAGTTAGGATAGTTCCACTTTTTTGAATCTCATTCAATCCTTTAGCCTCCTCATGAAACATTTTTAAGGCATCAGATTTTCCATTAATTTTTATAAAATAGGAATGATATTGAGTTGATATTTTATAAGCTTCAGAAATATCACCTCCTAATTCGGGGAGAACTGCAGTAATTTTATTATCGAGTATTTCTGTGAGGAGCTGTTTTAATTTAGAATCCATTTAGCATATGTTAGGAAATACGTTCCAACTTTGCCATATAAAAACCATCATTTCCGGTTTTGTGAGACAGAATTTTGTCATCCTTAACCAGTTTAAAATCCTTTCCTTCCTCACTTTGTAAAAATGACTTCACCTGATTTTGGTTTTCCGAAGGTAATATTGAACAGGTGGCATACACCAATTTTCCACCTGGCTTAACCATTTTAGAATAGTCTTTTAACAGCTTTTGTTGGGTTTCCCTAATTTCATTTAAAAACTCTGGGCGTAATTTCCATTTTGCATCTGGATTTCGTCTTAGGACTCCAAGACCTGTACATGGCGCATCGATTAAGACTCTGTCCATTTTACCATGTAATTTTTTTATCACCTTGGTTGAATCTATTAACCTCGTTTCAATATTGTGTACGCCATTTCTCTTTGCCCGACGTTTTAATTCATTCAATTTATTTTGATATATATCTAAAGCGATTATTTGCCCTTTATTATCCATTGTATCAGCTATATGAAGGGATTTACCGCCAGCCCCTGCACAAGTATCGGCCACTCTCATACCTGGTTCTGCCTCAATGTATGAAGCCACTAGTTGGGAGGATGCATCTTGAACCTCGAACCATCCATTTTTAAATGCTTCTGTTTGAAAGACGTTTCCTCTCTCTTTTAATTTTAACGCATTAGGTAACTTAGATAGGTTTTCGGTTTCAAAACCTGCATCAAAAAGTTCAGCTTTTACTTTATCTACATTGGTCTTAAGTGTATTTACTCTTAAAACGACATCAGCCTGCTCGTTTAATGCAGCTATTTCTTTTGTCCAGATAGGTTCTCCAAGTTCTTCAATGCCCAACTCATCCATCCAATCTGGAATCGATTCTCTGTATTTTCTTATTTTCTGTAATTCATCAAACCTCCCCTTTATTCTTCTATTAGGAGTATCCTTAAAGTATGGCCAATCGGGAAGTTTAATGCCTCTAAGTGTTGCCCAGACAGCGAATACACGCCATAAATCATCACGGCTATATGGTGATTTTACTTCTGCAATTGAGGTGTATAAGCGTTTCCACCGTACAATTTCATAAATCGTTTCAGCTACAAACCCTCTATCCCTGCTTCCCCAGCGTTTATCTCGTTTAAGTAATTTCTCTATAGTTTTATCTGCATAAGAACCATCATTAAAAATCTCAAGAAGTCCATCGATGACTGCAAAACATAAATTTCGGTGTAAACGCATAAAATTTTTTAGGATTAAATCTTACTTGCGTAAGAAGATGTAATTTCGTGCAAATTTAGGTATTAAAGTACTTTTCAAACTTTTTTTCAATGAAGAACTTAAAATCACTCTTTTCCATCCAGTTAATTGTTGGTTGTTTAATTACGTTTTTAATGGTTTTGTCTTGTAGGGAGGAAGTGGCCTATCTTAAAAAAGATATTTCCACATTGAAGATAAATGTTCTTATGGAAGACAGTTTGTTGAATGTAAGAGCTCTGGAGGTGTCTCCTCCAAATATAGGTGTTTTTGCAACCTCAGATGGTAGGATAGGTTTTATAACTGCCGACGTTCCTATTATGCCCAATGCCAAGACTTCAACATTAACAGTTACAATGGCGCAGAATTTAACCTTCAAAGCTGATACTATTATTCCAAATTTCAGATCATTAGCTATAACAAACAAAGGTTTATTTGTTATGGGAATTGGGTCTCCCGCTATGTTGTTTAAAGTTGATTCAACAAACACAGTAAATGTTGTCTATAGGGAAGATGACCCAAAAGCTTTCTATGACTCTATCGAATTTTGGAATGATGAAGAAGGGATTGCAATCGGTGATCCAACTGGGGATTGTATGAGTATTATAATAACGAGAGATGGTGGTAATACTTGGAGTAAAATTGAATGTTCCAAATTGCCTAGAGTAGAAGAGGGTGAGGCTGCTTTTGCTGCTAGTGATTCAAATATTGCAATCGTGGGTGATGAGGTTTGGGTTGCAACAGGAGGAATGTCGAGTAGAATTTTTTATTCTCCCGATAAAGGAGAAAGTTGGGGTGTAAAGAACACCCCAATTATTCAAGGCAAAGCCATGCAAGGAATGTTTTCTGTTGATTTTTTTGATTCTTTACATGGGTTTGCTATAGGCGGGGATTTTGAGGATCCAGGAAACAATCATAATAATAAGATAAGAACTTCAGATGGTGGAATGACCTGGAAGTTGGAAGGAGCAGGTACTGGACCTGGCTATCGCAGCAATATTTCCTATATACCTGGAAGAGGCAAAGAGTTAGTTGCTGTAGGTTTCAAGGGAATAGATTATTCCAAAGATGAAGGAAAGACTTGGAGACATTTGAGTGATGAAGGGTTTTATACGCTTCGTTTTTTAAATGACACTATTGCCTATGCTGGTGGTAAGGGTAGGGTGGCCCTGTTAGTTTTTAGTAGGCAATAAAAAAAGGCCAATCGGCCCTTTTTATTCTCCTTTATCTTCGTCCCGGTTATGTCGCCGCTTAAATTCTTCAAACATTTTTTTGTTGAACTCATCCTCGGCAATTTTCAACATTAAAATTTTCTTTGAAGACAGGACTTTTTTCAAATCTTTCATATAATTCTCCTTTAATGAAAGTCTAGATTTATCTAAATCATTAAGGGTTTTTATTGCTTTGTCTGCTTCATTTTCTGATAATTGAGCCACATCTTTATTATTGAAAAGATCTCGATACTGATTTCGAATCGTATGTTCTTGCTCTTGGTATGTATTGTAAATGGGCCAGAATTTTTCAGCCTCAGTTTTAGAAAGTTCAAGTTTCTCGGTAATAAAAGCGGTCTTAAGAGCTTTAATTCTCTCTCTGCGATCCATTTTTTGCGAAAAACCCTGAAAACTGAAAAATAGTATAAATGCTATTAAAATAAAATTTTTCATTGTTATTCGTTAATTAGGTCATCAATTATTAATTGGTCTTCAAAATAAGACTGAAGGGCATCTTCATGAATTTGAGTTTCCTCTAAATAACTCAAATTTAAATCTTCATTTTCCATTAGGGTTGCAAGTTCCTCGCTTGTAAATGATATATCTGAAAGATAATTATCAATAGAACTTGTTTCTAATTTTTGAAAATTAGTCGACGTTGTTGGGGAATTGAAAAAACTAAAATAAACAACCAAAATTGCTGCAATCGCCATTGCAACTTTAATTATCGGTCTTTCAAAAATCGGAATAACTCTTGGTTCAACCTTGTCTGCCATTGCAGATTGGAGATTCTTTTCGAAGGAGGAGAAGTAATCTTTTGGGACGGTAAATCCAGATGCTTCAATATTCGATTTAAGATTTTCCTCGGAAATTTTCGCATACATGGAACTATCAAAATCCTGAAGATAATCCTTCGGAATTTTGAAACCGCTTCCTTTGCCACTATTAAAATCCAATTCTTTCATACTATTAAGACTATAAAAATCGATTAAGGTTTAATTATTTAGTACAAATTCTTCTATCTTTTTTACCGCAATATGGTATGAGGCCTTCAGGGCCCCTTCACTGGTGTCTAGAATTTCCGACATATCTGAATACTTCATTTCTTGAAAATAGCGCATCCTAAATACCATTTGCTGTTTTTGAGGTAGCTGGGCTATGGCTTTTTGAAGCTTCAATTGCATTTCATCTCCTTCAAAATATGGGTCTGATGTAAGATTGCTGACCATTCTTTGTTGTAATTCCTCACTTGAAATTTGCAATTGCTTGGCTCTGTTGCTTAAAAATGTCAAAGCTTCGTTTGTTGCAATCCTATACATCCATGTATATAGTTTGCTGTTACCCTTAAAATTATCGATGTTATTAAAAACTTTAATAAAGGTGTTTTGAAGCACGTCATCCGTATCCTCATGCGAAGTAACCATGTTACGAATATGCCAATACAATCTTTCTTTATATTGGGATAAAAGATCTGTAAACGCTTTATCCTTAGAACTTTTTGATTGTAATCGGACTAAAAATTGGGCTTCGGTTTCCAATTATAAAGGCTTTTTCTTGAGACTTGTGAAATTATCAAAAGTTTAATTCAAATAATTATAAACACAATGTTTTATGTAAACAATTGATAAACAGTATTTTAAAATTATTTAAATCGATAAAATGCATAAAAATACGATAAAATGCATTTTTTTCTTGTTTTGTCCAAACAAATGTTATAAGTTTACACCAGCCTAACCTACTAGCCAATGTATTACCAGTCTCCCCAAATCTGGTAATATTCTGAAAGGGATGTAACCTGCTGTTATGTCCCTTCTTTCTTTTATAAAATTTAACTGAAACTTTGCATCTCAACGAGACGCTTATAAATACCTCCAGATTGTAAGAGTTCACTATGCGTGCCTTGTTCCACAATCTCACCCTTTTGCATAACCACAATATTATCTGCATTTTGTATTGTGGAGAGGCGGTGTGCTATAACTAATGATGTTCTATTTTTCATCATATTTTCCAAAGCCTGTTGAACGAGTCGCTCACTCTCCGTATCTAGAGCAGAGGTTGCTTCATCTAAGATCATGATAGGTGGATTTTTGAGAACCGCCCGTGCAATACTTAATCTTTGTTTTTGTCCGCCTGATAATTTATTGCCCGAATCTCCAATATTGGTATCGATGCCATCAGGTAATTGTGATACAAACTCCCAGGCGTTTGCAATTTTTAAGGCGTCTATTATTTCATCATCAGTGGCGTCTGGCTTACCAATTAATAGATTGTTTTTTATTGATTCATTAAACAATATTGAATCTTGGGTTACTAAACCAAGTAGATTTCGGAGTGACTTTTTTGTAATATTTCGTATGTCCTCCCCATCAATCGAAATCTTGCCTTCGTTAACATCATAAAATCTAGTAACTAAATTGGCAATTGTGCTTTTACCGCTACCAGACTGCCCCACTAGGGCCACAATTTTGCCTTTTGGAACCTCCAAATCGAAATTTTTCAATACTGGATTTTCATCGTATCCAAATGAAATTTTTTCGATAGAAATTTTGTCATTAAAATTATCCTTCACAATTGCATCAGGTGAATCTTCTAATGAAGATTCTGTTTGCAAAACCTCTAGAATTCTATCCGCAGCGGCATTACCAGCTTTAACACTGTAACTAGCTTTACTTATGGCCTTTGCAGGTGTAAGTATTTGGTATGCTAGTGCCATAAAACCTATAAATGCACCTCCAGACAAGCTATTGTCAACTAATACCATTTTACCCCCATACCAAAGCAAGGCAGCTATTGTTACAATCCCTAAGAATTCACTTGTTGGCGAAGCCAAATTTTGGCGATTCATTAAAGAATTTGAAAAATTGTAAAATCGACTTGTGGAGGTTTTAAACTTATTTGTAAAGGTTTCTTCAGCATTAAAACCATGAATGACTTTTAGCCCTCCAAGGGTTTCCTCCAAAGTGGAAAGAAATTCACCTTGTTCTTTTTGTACCCGCCCAGATTTACGCTTTAAGGTTTTACCAATCCGTGAAATAATAAATCCCGCTACTGGAATAAATAGGAATACAAAGATGGTTAGTTTCACAGAAATTGTAAACATTGCAATTATTGCAAACACTATAGTGAGGGGTTCCTTCACTATAAGTTCAAGCATTGCGAGCATTGAGTTTTTAACTTCGTTTACATCGCCAGAAATACGAGCGATTATATCTCCCTTTCGTTTTTCAGAATAAAATGAGATGGGAAGGGATATAACTTTTGAATAAATATCATTCCGCAAATCTTTTAAAACTCCATTTCGAAGAAAAGTTAAAAAGTAAAGGCCCAAATAATTAAAAAAGTTCTTTAATAAAAAGAGACCAATGATTACAAGAATAAGATAAAAAAGAGTTTGTTGCGGTCCATCTTCTGTATTGGTGGTAGTAATAAAATAGTTCAAACTATTTTCCAGATAATCCTTAAGATTATCAAGACCTTTGTAGATAGGCTTTTCGTGTATCTTTTCACCTTCTCCAAATAGCACATTTATCATTGGCATTAAAGATACCATTGCCAATGTGCCAAATAAGGCATAAAGAATATTACAAATGATATTCAGTATGCCATATTTCTTATAAGGCGTTATGTATTTGGAAAGCTTTTTTAAATAATCCATTCGATTAACTTAGTCCCATTACCTCCGAAATGGAGGCAATTTTGGCATCGAGTAAGTCACTAACCTTTTGCATATCTGAAAGCGACTCTAATGGAGCATTTACACTCATATAAAACTTAATCTTAGGTTCTGTTCCACTAGGTCTTAGTGCAATTCTACTACCGTCTTCAAGATTATAAATAATAACATTTGATTTTGGGATGTCTATTTTCTCGGTTCTTCCACTTTCCAAGAAAGTCTTTTTTGAAATTGCATAATCCTCGATACTCTCCACTTTAATGTCCTTAACAGAACGAATGGGGTTTTCACGAGCATCTACCATCATTTGCTTTATTTCCTCTGCACCGCTAATTCCTTTCTTAGTTAGTGACACCAAATGCTCTTTATACAAACCATGCTTTCTATATAGCTTCAACAATTCTCCGTAAAAAGAACATTTATTAGCCTTTGAAATTGCTGCAATTTCACATGCAAGTAGGGTAGATGTTACCGCATCTTTGTCTCTAACAAAATCTCCTACCATATAACCAAAACTTTCTTCCCCTCCACCAATAAATTCTTGTTTAGGAAAATCAACAATCATTTTGGCTATCCATTTAAATCCGGTAAGGGCTTCTTTGTATTCCACAAAATATTTTTCAGCCAATTTTTTCATCATTGGAGTGGAGACAATTGTGGATGCTATAAATTGTTTGCCGTTTATTTTTTTTGCTTCCCGCCATTGATTCAAAAGGAAATCGGTCATAACAATCATGGTTTGATTTCCGTTAAGCAAAACAAGTTCTCCTTCAAGGTTTCTCACGGCAATACCCAATCTATCACTATCTGGGTCGGTTCCGATGACAATATCGGCGTTAACTTTTTCAGCAAGATCCATTGCCATTTTTAAGGCAGCTGGCTCTTCGGGATTAGGAGATTTTACAGTAGGGAAATTACCATTAGGTTCAGCCTGTTCCTCCACAATATGAATATGCTTGAAACCTGCTGCCCTTAATGTATCGGGTAAAACGGTTATAGAGGTGCCATGAAGTGAGGTGAAGACAATTCTTAAATTATCTCGAACCTCCATAGGAACCTCAAAGCTTCCATTTGCAACTGAAGCCTTGATAAATTCCATATCGACATCCTTTCCAATGATTTTAATTAAATCTGGTTTAGGCAGGAAATTAATATCCGAATAATCCACATTTTCTATTTCGCTTATAACCTCATGGTCTTGGGGTGGTACCAATTGGCCTCCATCCTGCCAATAAACTTTATAACCGTTATATTCCGGTGGATTGTGGGAAGCCGTTAAAACAATGCCACATTGACAATTTAGATGTCTTACCGCAAATGATAATTCTGGTGTTGGTCTTAAATCTTCAAATAGATATACTGTTATATCATTTGCCGAAAAAACATCCGCAACAACCTTTGCCAATTTTTTGCTATTATTTCTGCAGTCGTATGCTATTGCCACTCCCAAGGCTTTATTCGGGAATGATTGTTTCAAATAATTGCTTAATCCTTGAGTGTTTTTGCCCAAGGTGTACTTATTGATCTTATTGGTGCCGATTCCCATAATACCGCGCATGCCGCCTGTTCCGAATTCAAGGTCTTTATAAAAGCTTTCCTCCAATTCCTTGGCATCATTCACCATAAGATTTTTAATTTCTTGCTGGGTATCCGTGTCAAAACTTGGTGTAAGCCATGCATTGACTTTTTCTAGAATTTCGGGTTTAATTTGATTCATTTCTTGAGCAATTAATAGATTACAAAATTAACTATTTCGCTTCTAACAACCTTAAAGATGGTTGAATTAGGCTAGTTTAAGAGATGTTTAATTGTTCCTTAATTAAGTATCGACGTCTATCTTCCCTGTTTCTTAAAATTAATTCACCTAGAAATCCCGCAACAAAGAATTGAGTTCCTATAATCATGGTTACCAATGCAATGTAGAATTGTGGGCGTTGGGTAATTAATCGTCCCGCAGGATCTAAAAATAACTTATCGATTCCTAAATAACCTGCGAATCCGAAACCTATAAGAAACATTAATACCCCAAGAGCGCCAAATAAATGCATAGGCCGACGGGCAAATCTTGAAATAAACCAAATTGTCAAAAGATCTAGGAATCCATTGATAAACCTATCTATACCAAATTTAGTTTCACCATATTTCCTTTTCTGATGCTGTACAATCTTTTCGCCAATTTTTGTAAAGCCCGCATTATTTGCCAGTACTGGGATGTAGCGGTGCATCTCACCATGTACATCTATGTTTTTAATTACTTCATTTTTATAGGCTTTCAATCCGCAATTAAAATCATGCAGATAGATGTTAGAAGTTCTTCTTGCAGCCCAATTAAAAAGTTTGGAAGGTAAGTTTTTAGTTAATTTTGAATCGTGACGAACTCTTTTCCAGCCAGAAACCAAGTCATAGTTTTCATTGGTTATCAAATTCACTAATTCAGGAATTTCATCAGGACTATCTTGTAAATCTGCGTCCATGGTTATTACAACATCACCAGTTGCAGCAGCAAAACCAGCATGTAACGCTTGCGATTTGCCAAAATTCTTTAAGAACCTAATTCCTTTAACTTCATGGTGAATCTGGGATAGTTCGGCAATTGTGGACCAGGAACCATCATCGCTGCCATCGTCTATGAAAATAACTTCAAATGAAAATTTTTGGGACTGCATAACCTTTGCAATCCAATTGTAAAGTTCTCTTAGAGATTCTTCCTCATTGAGTAATGGAATAACAATTGATACGTCCATTAATTGCGGTCATTTTTCATAATTAAACCGGTGATTAATGAAAATATGAAACCAAAAAATACAGAAAATATTAAACTCATGGCACTGATAATGGCCGGAGAACTAAACTTTTTGGCAAATGACAATGCAGTTTGAAGTTGTTCATCAGTCATATCTGGGTTAGATTTTAAAATAGCCTCTCTCTGAACTTCCGCCATTTGGTTCATAAAATCGGGCTCGATCACATTAATAAAAATTAGGGTGTAAAGAACGCTTACAATCCCTCCAATTAAAGCTACACCAACACCAACTTTTAATGCCTGACTTATTGAAAGGAGATTCTCATTGGCTTTTTTATATTGCTTTATTCCGTAAACCACAAAAATTAAGATTATTAATAATCCAATTAATCCCGAGACCATATTCTGCTCTAAATGCATGTTAAGGATATAAAGAATCACGCTTAAACCTATACTCGCTAAACCTAGTAGAAGGCCAGTATTAATAATTATTTTCTTTGAAGATGTAGAAGTAGCTTCCATAATTAAAATTATTTTTATTGGTAATGTTAGTTAGTAAACAAAGATAGTAAAAGGTTACATGTTGATTTAATAATAAATTTTAATAAAACAGTTGTTTTATCTGTAGAAATTAGTAAATTTGCACCTCGAAAATTGAAACCCAATAAAGTAGGAAGCGATGAAAAAAGGTATACATCCTGAAAACTATAGAGTTGTAGCATTTAAAGATATGTCTAATGAAGATGTGTTTTTAGCTAAATCTACAGCAGATACCAATGAAACAATTGAGGTGGAAGGTGTTGAATATCCATTGGTAAAGATGGAAATTTCCAGAACATCGCATCCATATTATACTGGTAAAGCAAAATTGGTAGATACTGCTGGGCGTATTGATAAATTCAAAAGCAAATACGCTAAGTTCAAAAAATAACCTGTTTTATAAACAGTACAAAAGCCTTTCGAAAACCGAAAGGCTTTTTTTATTTTTACGGTGCTTGTACATCTTTCAAACTCTATAAATGAATTACATTCTTTTTGACGGCCAAGAACGCATAAACTTATTGCCATTCACGTTTACACGTCCAGTTTCTGAAATTAGAATAGGAATTCTAACCATAACTGAAAAATGGAAATTCTATCTAAAGCAAGAAGTGTCTTTTAAAACCGAAGACTATCTTCAAAAAAAATTTCCTTTGAAGTTGCAAGGAGACAATATCTTCATTAATGGCTCATATTTGCCTTCAATTGAATTAGTTAATGAAATCCATAAATTGAAGGTTCAAGAAAAACTAACTAAAAATGGAACTGTAATTGCCTATAGATCCTCCACTTTATGTGGTGAAAAAGAATTGGTTGCCTTCTCATCTATGGAAACAGATTTAGATCCACTAAAAATCAATTATAACTGGGATATTTTTTCCAAAAATGGCATTGCCTTAGAAGCAGATTTTGAATTGATCACCAAAGACAGAAAATCGGTACCAATTCCTAATACCGTCAATGTTTTAAATAAAGAAAGGATTTTTATTGAAGAAGGGGCTCAATTAAACTTCGTTTCCCTAAACGCAAGTAATGGACCTATTTATATTTCTAAAAATTCAGAAATAATGGAGGGTAGCCATATTCGAGGACCTTTTTCTCTTGGTGAAGGAGCTGTGGTTAAAATGGGTGCCAAGATTTACGGCCCAACCACTGTTGGTCCGTATTGTAAGGTTGGCGGTGAGATAACTAATTCTGTGTTATTTGCCCAATCTAATAAAGGTCACGATGGCTATTTGGGCAATTCAGTTTTAGCGGAATGGTGCAACCTAGGTGCAGACACAAATAATTCCAATTTAAAAAATAATTATGCTGAGGTACGACAATGGAATTATGCCTCTGAACGATTCGATAAAACCGGTCTTCAATTTTGTGGTTTAATGATGGGTGACCATAGTAAATGTGGTATCAATACCATGTTTAATACCGGAACTGTGGTTGGGGTTTCAGCCAATATTTTTGGAAGTGGGTTCCCTCGCAATTTTGTGCCAAGTTTTAGTTGGGGAGGTAATGGCGGTTTCTCAACCTATAATACATCTAGAGCCTTTGAAGTTGCAGAACAAGTGTTCTCTAGACGGAATTTAGAGTTTTCTCAAATTGAAAAAGATATACTTTTGGAAGTGTTTGAGTTAACCAAGAAATATAGACACTACTAGAATCATTATCGGACCAACTCCTCCAGTTAATACTTTTAAAATCAGTTTTAAAGGGTCGATTTTAAATTGTAAGTTTGCAGGCTTAAAATTAGACAGGTAAAATATAGAGGAATCGCCAAGTCAATGGATAAAAAAGTTGCATTTTATACGTTAGGTTGTAAACTGAATTTTTCGGAGACATCTACTATTGCAAGAAATTTTGAAAATGAGGGTTTTCAGCGAGTAGATTTTTCTGAAAGTGCTGATATCTATGTTATTAACACCTGTTCGGTAACTGAGAATGCAGACAAACGTTTTAAGACCATTGTAAAACAGGCCCAAAGTGCTAATCCCGATGCTTTCATCGCTGCAGTTGGTTGTTATGCCCAGCTTAAACCTGAAGAGTTGGCTGATGTTACTGGTGTGGATTTGGTTTTAGGTGCTACCGAAAAATTTAAGATCACCGATTATCTTAACGATTTAACTAAGAATGATTTTGGAGAAATTCATTCTTGTGAAATTGAAGAGGCTGATTTTTATGTTGGAAGTTATTCAATGGGTGATCGAACTAGGGCATTTTTAAAAGTTCAAGACGGCTGCGACTATAAGTGTACATATTGTACAATTCCTTTAGCAAGGGGGATTTCTAGGAGTGATAAATTAGAGAACGTTTTGCAAAATGCTTCTGAAATTGCAGAACAAGGCATCAAAGAGATTGTATTAACTGGTGTAAATATTGGTGATTACGGGAAGGGTGAGTTTGGTAATAAGAAACATGAACATACATTTTTAGATCTTGTAAAAGCATTGGATGAAGTGGAAGGGATAGAACGCTTACGAATTTCTTCCATTGAACCCAATCTCCTTAAAAATGAAACAATTGAGTTTGTAGCTCAAAGTAAAACCTTTGTTCCCCACTTTCATATTCCATTACAAAGCGGAAGTAATGAAATTTTGAAGGCTATGAGAAGGCGCTACCTGAAGGAATTATATGTTAATAGGGTAGAGGCTATTAAGAAAAGTATGCCCCATGCTTGTATTGGAGTCGATGTGATTGTGGGTTTTCCAGGAGAAACGGATGAGCATTTTTTGGAAACCTATCATTTCCTAAATGAATTAGACATTTCTTATTTACACGTATTTACTTATTCTGAAAGGGACAATACGCTGGCTGCCGAAATGGGTGAAGTAGTGCCGAAATCAATTAGAAACAAACGCAGTAAAATGCTTCGTGGGCTTTCATCAAAAAAACGTAGGGCATTTTATGAGTCTCAAGTTGGTACCCGCCGCACTGTATTGTTTGAGGGTGAAAACAAATTGGGTTATATCCATGGCTTTACTGAGAATTATGTTAAGGTAAAATATCCCTGGGACCCAGATTTAATAAATGAACTTAAAACAGTCGATCTTAAAAGTATAGATGAAGATGGGCTGATGAGGGTAGAATTTGTTGAGACTCTCGTCCATTAAACGGTGTTTTAGACAGTTAACTGCATTTCAACCGTATTTTTTTCCACTCATCTTATTTTTTTAATTGTTGAGATTTTGCGAAATATTTTTACCCTTGAAAATTTTCGCCCCAATGAAAAACTACTTTTACCTATTACTAACCTTATTGTTTACTTTCGCAACATCTTGTTCAGTTGATAAGGTTTCCGATGAAGAATTTGAATCCATTAAAGGCTCTTGGCTATTAACCTCTTGGCACGTTAATAATCCTGTTGATTTAAATAATGATGGCATTGCAACATCTGACTTTTCTGCTGGCTGTTTCACTGATTCTAATATTGTATTCAATAACGAAGGTCGAGGAACCATTTTCTTTAGCTCTAAAGTTGAATACCATACTGAAGAAGAGAATGGAAATATAACCTATATGGTTACTTGTGCAACAAGTACCGAATTAAAACCTTCTCCAATAAGCTATTCTGTTGATAAAGATATTATCACCATTTATGATGAAGATAGGATTTCCCAATTGGTAAAAGAAAACAACCGACTAGCGTTGACTATCGAAGGCGGCTTCATTACAAGAGATATCAACACTTTTGAAATTACATCAAAGCAAGACGTAACATATTATTTTACCAGGCCATAAACATTTTGTAGATTAAAATTAATCTAATAGTAAAAAGGCGAAAATAGTTGAAGATGAATTCTTAAATCCTGATCCCTACAGGCAGCATTTTCTTGTATCGTCTATTTCTTCGGATGAATTTTGCAATTTCAGGACTCGTAGGTACTACGCTTATATTTCTTTCCTGAATATCCTCCATAACAAGTTTTAAAAATTCCTCTTCAAATTCGTCAGAGTGGATCCCCTTTGGGATTACCATCTTGGTGAGGAAAATTTTGCGATCTTGGAGTGAATATTCAATTTTAGCTAAAGATTCGTCAATTTTAATTTCATATTGACGTAAGAAATCGTTGTCTACTAGTTCTGCTGCATCAATCATAATAACATTATTTTAAATACAAGGGGGTAAGTTAGAAACTGCTAAAATCAATAGATTTGCAGTGCAAAGGTATGAAAACTATTGCAAAAATGAAAGGTAACACTCTGTTAAAACCTTATGAATCAAGATATCATACATGTTTATCTTATGCCTGGGATGGCAGCTAGCTCTCGGATTTTCGAGTTTATAAGCCTTCCGGAAGATGAATTCGAAATCCATTACTTAGATTGGGAAGTGCCTGATCCAGAGGAAACACTATCCTCATATGCTAAAAAAATGTGTGGGAAAATAACACATCCTAAGAGTGTCTTATTGGGTGTTAGCTTTGGAGGAATTCTTGTTCAGGAAATGAGTAAATATTTAGACCTTAAAAGACTTTTGGTAGTCTCAAGTATTAAGAGTAAACATGAACTTCCTAAAAGATTGGCTTTGCTAAGGGTAACAGGAGCCTATAAAATTCTTCCTACCCGTTGGGTTAAAAATTTGGAGCACCTTGCTCAATTTTCATTTGGTGAAACCGTAAGCAAACGAATTGAGTTATACAAGAAATACCTTACTATGGATGACCCCGTTTATTTAGACTGGGCGATTAAGGAAATTATTTTTTGGGATCAAGAGGAGCCTCTTAATAATGCCATTTATATACACGGCGACAAAGATCTAATTTTCCCTCACAGTTGTGAAGGTAATTGTATCGTCATAAAAGGAGGTACCCATATAATGGTTATCAATAGGGCACGTTGGTTTAATGAAAATCTTCCTAGGTTGATAAAAGAGGGCAAATGATTTTTTTTGTTACATTTATCAAAAAATTTCATGAAATTCTTCACACATCTTTTTGCTATTATTGGGGTTATTTCAGTGGGGGGTCTTTTCATATATTCTTCCCAATCGCCCAATACGAATACCGATCCTGAGATTCAGTCTAATACGAAAATGCTGAATGATTACAACGTCTATGCGCTTAGTGTACCTGAGTCTATAGAATTTGCTGGTGAATCAGTTCCTTTAGAAGATCCAGATGTTTATGAACGTATGGATAGGGAGCTGTTGGTTAATACTTATTGGCAATCTAATGGTTTGTTACTTTTTAAAAGGGCTGCCAAATATTTTCCAGTAATAGAACCTATTCTTAAGAAAAATGGAATTCCTGAAGATTTTAAGTATTTGGCTGTCATTGAAAGTGGCTTAACAAATGCAGTTTCTCCAGCTGGAGCTAGAGGAGTTTGGCAAATTATGGCTGGTACTGGTAAGGATAATGGCTTAGAAGTAAATGATAATGTTGATGAGCGTTACCATTTGGAAAAGGCTACGGAAGTTGCTTGTAAGTATATAAAGCAATCTAGGGACAAATTTGGTTCTTGGACATTGGCTGCTGCTGCTTACAATGCAGGTAACGCCGGTGTATCTAGACGGTTGGATGACCAAAAGGTTGATGACTATTACGATTTACTTTTAGGTGAAGAGACCGGTCGATACTTATTTAGAATTTTAGCTTTAAAGGAAATTTTGAACCATCCGAAAAAATACGGTTTCAATTTTTCTGATGCCGATTTGTATAAAACTATTCCAACGACAAAAATTATGGTTGACAGTGAGGTTACAGATTTTGCCTCATTTGCTCTAGACCATGGTATAAATTACAAAATTTTAAAAATTCATAATCCATGGTTGAGGGAGGATCATCTAAATAATAAATCAAAAAAGGTTTATTATATAGAGATTCCAGAGGAAGGATATTATCCTGCAAAACCATAAATGATAGATTATATAAAGGACAACACTTGGGACATACTGTTGTTCATCAACTATGTTTTGTCCATTGGTGCTGCAATTCTTGTTCTTCTCAAGAATGTTAATCCAACCAAAACCCTCACTTATATAATTGTATTATTGGTATTTCCCTTTGTGGGGCTAATCGTTTATTATTTTTTCGGTCAGGAATATCGCAAAGTAAAAATCTTCAATAGGAAGGATGTTTTAAACCAAAAAATCATCAAGGATGTACAGGAAGAATTAAAACTTGCACCAGCAGAGATTAGGATAATTAGAAACCAACTGGACGAAAAGGTTAAACTCGTTCGACTCTTATCCAAAAGCGATAAGTCTCCTCTCACCATGAAAAATGAACTTGAATTGTTGAAAAATGGTGAAGAAAAATTTCCAAGACTTTTTGAGGATTTAAAAACTGCCAAAGACCATATCCATGTTGAATATTACATATTAGAAGACGATAAAATTGGTACCCAGTTCATCGATTTGCTGTGCGAAATGGCAAAATCTGGAGTGGAAGTTCGTTTAAGTTATGATTATGTAGGTAGTAGTATTAGCAGTAAGGCCAAACGAAAAATGAAAATTGCAGGCATACAATTTATGCCATTTATGCCGGTATTGTTTTCTGGTTTGACAGGCCAAATGAATTATAGAAACCATCGAAAAATTGTTATAATTGATGGTAAAATTGGATATGTTGGAGGAATAAATGTGTCCGACAAATATGTAAATAATGGCAAAAGCGATGTTTATTGGAGAGACACTCATTTAAGGATTGAAGGCGAAGCAGTGAAGGAGTTGCAAATCAATTTTTTTAACAATTGGAACTTTGTTACAGATTCAACATTAAAAATAACTCCAAACTATTTTCCTCCTAATTCTATTGAAACCGAATTACCTGTGCAAATAGCTGCTAGTGGCCCGGACTCCGATTGGGCAAATATTATGGAAGCTATCTTTACTTCCATAAATACTGCAGACAAATATGTTTATATAACTACACCATATTTTATTCCAAACGAGCAGATTGTAACGGCCCTGCAAGTTGCTTCAAGGTCTGGTGTGGATGTACGACTTGTTATACCTAAAAATTCCGATAGTTGGGTTGCAAAATATGCCACGAATTCATTCTTAGATAGGTTGTTAGAAGCAAATGTGAAAATCTATAGGTACTGTAAAGGATTCATACACGCAAAAACTATTGTAGTGGATGATATGTTCAGTACAGTGGGAACTTCTAATATGGACAACCGTAGTTTTAATATAAATTTTGAAATAAATGCCTTAATCTATAATAGGGATTTCACACTGAAACTAAAGCAGCAATTTTTTGATGATGTCGAGGAGTGCGAATTATTGGATAAAGAGGAATGGTTTAATCGTCCGAAAATTGATAAATTAAAAGAATCCTATAGCCGTCTTTGGGCTCCACTGTTGTAGTTAGTAATCAGGGTCATTTTCTTCATCTAAGGTAGTGATCACACCTTCTGAGGTGTTTTCGTCCTTAAACAGTAATAATGCCAAATTTTTGTATGTATTATCAAAAGTATATTCAGTCTCATCTTTTAGCATTAAGCTGAATTTCTTATTAATATGCATTAGATGTTTTGTTTGATCAACAAAAAAGCAAGTTGGGGCACCAAAGGAATGTTTATATGTTTTAATGAGCAGATTGTTTTTGTTATCCCGTTCATCTACATAGGTGACAATAACATCCTTGCTAAACGCCTTAGAAGCTTTTTTTACAACCTTCTCGTCTGACCAATACAAAACAATAATTGCAATTTGCTGGCTATATTTCAAAGCTATGTCATTTATTAAAGCAACTTCATCTTCATTTTCTAACATCCATGGCGTTCTTGTGATAATGATGAACGGTATTCCCAAATCATCTGTATTAATGGGATCCCCTTTAATTCGATTTAAAGTTAGATTAGGGATTATACTTCCTCTCAAATGTTTTTGAAATAGAGAATCGAAAAGCATTTCTGCCTTTTCATATTCATAATTCTCTATTGCTGCATTGGAGTTTTTAATGTACTTGGGTAAATGCAGGTCCAAGGCCTTATCGAATTGCATCTCAGAATTCTGTGCAAACAATTGAAGGTTAAGTAATAAGATAGTTATGAGTAAAGTTATTCTCAAATAGTTGGGGCTTACAATTTGTTAAAACAAAATTATAGGATTGAGCAATAAACTTCAAATTTAATCGTTAAAGCACGAAAAATTTTAAGAAAAATACTACATATCATACTAAATTCGTCTTGAAATTATCTTTCCTAGTCATTATCTCCATTAATTTTTTATTATTATAACCATTGAAATTTGGTTGAATCAAGAAGTTGTCTAATTTTAGCCACTTAATTTTTTAAGTGTTTTTTAGTTGTTGAGAACAAATGGAAAGCATCAATTTCATTCTTTAATTAAATTTCAGTTTAAATGTCTTCATCTTTATATAGTACATGGTATCATCCGTACAAACCAGCAAAAGAATTTAATAAAAAGGTAGCATACTTTAGTATGGAATTTGCTATTGATCAAGCTTTGGCAATCTATTCCGGAGGATTAGGTTTTTTAGCTGGTTCCCATATGCGTTCCGCCTATGATTTAAAACAAAACATGATTGGTGTTGGAATCCTCTGGAAGTATGGTTATTACGACCAGGCCAGAAATGAGGATCAATCCTTGAGGGTTGAATTCAACGAAAAAACATATGATTTCCTTGAAGATACTGGTATAACAGTTAAAATTCAGTTGCATGAAAATCCAAATGTGCATGTAAAGGCTTATGTTTTGAAACCTGAAATTTTCGGTAATGTTCCATTATATCTATTAAGCACGGATGTTGAGGAAAATGATCATTTATCTAGGACTATTACGAATCATCTTTACGATTCAAACGAATTAACACGTATTTCACAAAGTATAGTATTAGGTATTGGTGGGGCTAAGGTTGTTGAGGCTTTGGGAGGAGCAGATATTTATCATCTCAATGAAGGACATGCACTTCCTGCATTTTATTACTTAAAGGATAGAGGGGTTAAAAAATCCCAATTGGCATTTACTACCCATACCCCTGAAAAAGCTGGTAATGAGGAACGGGATGGTCGTCATCTTAACCGTTGTGGTTTTTTTGGAAGATATCTTTCTGACATGGAGTTAGAAAAGGAACTAGTTAATGACGGTATGATTAGTTATACTGTTTCTGCCCTAAGAATGGCGAACAAATCCAATGCTGTGTCCAAATTACATGCTAAGGTTTCAAAAAACATGTGGAAGGATTATAAGGGTGTTTCTAAAATAATGGCTATCACTAATGCCCAAAATCAGCATTATTGGCAAGATGATAAACTCAAAAATGCCCGGAAAAGGAAAAGTTCTAAGAATTTTCATACTCGGAAAAACGAATTAAAGAAAGAACTTTTTGCTGAAGTCTATAACCAAACGGGTAAAGAATTCGACCCAGATACCCTTACTCTAGTTTGGGCACGTCGCCTTGCAGGCTATAAACGGGCAGATTTGTTGCTACATGATTTGGAGCGATTTAATAGGATTGTACATAATACAGAATACCCAGTTCAAATAATATGGGCAGGAAAACCGTATCCATTTGACTATTATGCCATTGATATTTTTAACCATCTAGTTAATCATTCCAAGGGATACGCAAATTTGGCAGTACTGATTGGATACGAATTAGATTTGTCTAGAAAATTAAAATTAGGATCTGATGTTTGGTTGAACACTCCGAGAATAACACGTGAAGCTTCTGGAACAAGTGGAATGTCTGCAGCAATGAATGGTTCAGTGAATGTTTCGGTTAATGACGGGTGGATTCAAGAATTTGAAAAGGATGAAGTAAATAGTTTCGTGCTGCCAAAAGGAGATCACACTAAGCCAGTTTGGGAACAAGATAGAATCGATGCCTATAACCTATATAATGTATTAGAGAATAAGGTTATTCCAACTTATTATGATGATCCAACTGCTTGGCATAAACTCGTGATTAATGGAATTGAAGACGTTATTCCTGAATTTACAAGTGAGCGAATGGCAAAAGAGTATTATTCTAAACTTTATAAATAGTATAATAAAAAAGCCCTGAAAATCTTCAGGGCTTTTTCTATAATTAAATAATTTACCTTCTTCTCATTTGGCGATTGCCATAATGTTGATTTGGGATATTTGCGCGCTTCATGCTGTCCTGCATCATTTTAATTTGGTCGGTAAGTATGTTTCGTTTGTCCAATGTTTTAGCCTCTGCTAAAAGTCTTTTCGCTTCCTGGGGTCTTCTTTTACTGAATGCAATACCCGCCAAATTCAATTTTGCCATAGCTAGGTCATGATCCATTGACAAGCCAAATTCCACAGACCTTTTAAAATATTTTTCTGCTTCATTCATGTTGGTTTGAGAAACCATTATGCCATGAAGGAAATTATAATAACCCTGCTGTTTTTTTACTAAGGCAGAAGATGGATTTTTAATTTTATCTAACCATTTTTTGGCGCCATCAAAATCCTGTTTCCTCAAACGTAGAAATGCCAAAAGAATCATTTCGTTCTTGAAATACAGAAATATGAATACAAGAGACAATAATATTAAGGAGATACCATTACCTATATTATTTTCGGTAAATTGGTAAACTGCGTACCCGATTATAAGTCCAGCAAGAACTAACTTTATATTTTTATTAAACATATTTATTATTTGCTAAAGGAGTGCAAAGGTAAGAAATAAAGGCTTATTCTTCTATATGGACTCATTTAAAGAGCCATAAATACTTTGAAAATATTGATTGTTAATAAGCCGAAATTCTTGTTGAAAATTATTTATTTTTGCACTTGCTAAACTAAAAAGTCTTTGTATATTTGCACGCAGTTTTTAGAACGCCTCAAACGTAAGTTGTAAATAAGATATTTCAGAAGAATTAAAGATATAGAGAAATGAGCAAAAGAACGTACCAGCCTTCCAAGCGCAAGAGAAGAAATAAACACGGATTCAGAGAAAGAATGGCTTCTGTAACCGGAAGAAAAGTCCTTGCTCGTAGAAGAGCTAAAGGAAGAAAGAAATTATCTGTATCTTCTGAAATCAGACATAAAAAATAATGATTAACAATTGTTGATATTTAAAGGTGTTACTTAGGTGTAACGCCTTTTTTTATACTTATTCGATTCCTAATTTTGCACACCAAATATTTATACAATGCCAAAAAATCCCTCCATTAAATCTGTCTTAATTATCGGTTCTGGTCCAATCATTATAGGCCAGGCTTGTGAATTTGATTATTCTGGATCTCAAGCCTTGAGATCCCTAAGAGAAGATGGGATTGAAACAGTTTTAATTAATTCCAATCCAGCAACAATTATGACTGACCCTACCATGGCAGATCATGTTTACTTGTTGCCTCTAACAACCAAATCAATCATAAAAATTTTGGAAAAGCATCCAGAAATAGATGCTGTTTTGCCAACTATGGGTGGACAAACGGCTCTAAATTTATGTATTGAAGCCGATGAAAAGGGGATTTGGAAAGATTTTAAAGTAAAATTAATAGGTGTCGATATTGATGCCATAAATATTACCGAAGATAGAGAACAATTTAGGGAATTGATGCTGAAAATTGGCGTTCCTATGGCGCCTCAAGCAACCGCTACAAGTTATTTGAAGGGTAAAGAAATTGCGCAGGAATTTGGGTTCCCTTTGGTTATCAGAGCATCTTATACCTTGGGAGGAGCTGGTGCTTCTTTTGTGCATAGTGAAGACCAGTTTGATACATTGTTAACACGTGGTCTAGAAACCTCGCCAATACATGAGGTAATGATAGATAAGGCCTTAATCGGGTGGAAAGAATATGAGCTGGAATTGTTGAGGGATAAAAATGACAATGTTGTTATTATTTGTACCATAGAGAATATGGATCCGATGGGGATCCACACTGGTGACTCAATAACAATTGCCCCAGCAATGACTCTATCCGATACAACGTTCCAAAAGATGCGTGATATGGCCATTCATATGATGCGTAGTATTGGGGATTTTGCAGGAGGTTGTAATGTTCAGTTTGCAGTTAGTCCAGATGAAGAGGAAAACATCATTGCCATAGAAATAAACCCGAGGGTATCCAGGTCTTCAGCTTTAGCGAGTAAGGCCACCGGTTATCCGATTGCAAAAATAGCTGCTAAATTGGCCATAGGTTATACTCTAGACGAATTGCAAAACCAAATTACAAAGTCTACTTCTGCCTTGTTTGAGCCAACCATAGACTATGTGGTGGTAAAAATTCCAAGATGGAATTTTGATAAGTTTGAAGGTTCTGATAGAACCTTAGGTCTACAAATGAAGGCAGTAGGAGAGGTGATGGCTATCGGTAGATCTTTTCAAGAAGCTTTGCACAAGGCGACTCAATCGCTTGAAATTAAAAGAAATGGGTTAGGGGCTGATGGTAAGGGATATAAAAATTACGACCAGATTATAGATAAGCTTACCCATGCAAGCTGGGATAGGGTATTCGTTATTTACGATGCCATTCAAATGGGTATTCCGCTTAGCAGAATCTACGATATCACAAAAATTGACATGTGGTTCCTTAAGCAATACGAAGAATTGTACCAGCTTGAAAAGGAAATTTCAAAGTTTGATATCGATACAATTGATAGAGATCTATTGCTAGAGGCTAAGCAAAAAGGTTATGGCGATCGACAGTTGGCACATATGCTAGGATGCCTTGAAAGTGAGGTTTACAATAAAAGAGATGAATTAAATATTCATAGAATTTACAAACTAGTTGATACCTGTGCTGCGGAATTTCAAGCAATGACTCCTTATTATTACTCAACTTTCGAGAATGAAATTGTTGAACCAAATGGTAAAACATATTCTGCCAATGAAAGTGTTGTTTCAGATAGAAAAAAGATTGTAGTTCTTGGCTCTGGACCAAATAGGATTGGCCAGGGAATTGAGTTCGATTATTGTTGTGTACATGGAGTTTTAGCTGCTTCGGAATGTGATTACGAAACCATAATGATAAATTGTAATCCAGAAACTGTATCAACTGATTTTGATATTGCGGACAAGCTTTATTTTGAACCAGTTTTTTGGGAGCATATATACGACATAATAAGGCATGAAAAGCCCGAAGGCGTTATTGTTCAATTGGGTGGACAGACTGCCCTAAAATTGGCTGAAAAGCTAGATCGTTACGGCATAAAAATAATGGGAACCAGCTTCCGATCTTTAGACCTTGCGGAGGATAGAGGAAGTTTTTCAACTCTTTTAAAAGATAATGGAATTCCATACCCCGAATTCGACACTGCTGAGACGGCAGATGAGGCTTTAGCAGTAGCGGACAGATTGAATTTTCCAATTTTGGTTAGACCATCTTATGTATTGGGTGGTCAAGGAATGAAAATCGTAATCAACAAAAAGGAATTGGAAGAGCATGTAGTTGACTTGTTGAGAAAAATTCCAAACAATAAATTATTACTAGACCATTATTTAGATGGAGCAATAGAAGCTGAGGCTGATGCAATTTGTGATGGAGAAGATGTGTACATCATTGGTATAATGGAGCATATTGAACCTTGTGGAATTCATTCTGGTGATAGTAATGCCACATTACCGCCCTTTAATTTAGGTGAATTTGTAATGCAGCAAATTAAAGACCACACCGTGAAAATTGCGAAAGCTCTTAATACAGTGGGGCTCATAAATATACAGTTTGCAATTAAGGACGACATGGTTTATATCATTGAAGCAAACCCAAGAGCCTCCAGAACGGTACCTTTTATCGCCAAGGCCTATGGTGAACCTTATGTAAATTATGCCACCAAAATTATGTTGGGTGAGAAGAAATTAAAGGATTTTAATTTCAATCCTAGATTGGATGGATATGCCATAAAACAACCGGTTTTTTCATTCAATAAGTTCCCTAATGTTAATAAACAATTGGGTCCAGAAATGAAAAGTACGGGTGAAAGCATTTTATTTATAGATAGTTTAAAGGATGATGAATTTTATGAATTATATGCGCGCAGAAAAATGTATCTGAGCAAATAAATTCTAATTTTCGACGAACGGTAAACCATAATAATCTAAAAATTACTACATTAGCATTAAATCTACTATTCTATGGTGAAAAAACTACTTATCACTTTCCTTATTGTTTTCTTTTTTATCCCGCTCCCAGAAGTAAACGCATTAGGGAATTCATCAGAATCTGGACAATTTATTGCTCAATTTGGTAATGAATTTACGATTTCTCCAAATCCTGCTACCACCAAATTAAATATCAATTTAAAATCTATACAGCCAAATACACATTTAACCATAATTGATGTATTGGGTAAAAAAGTTCTTTCTAAGGAAATTTCAGAATTAGAAACAACAATTGATGTTAGCCGTTGGAATGCGGGAGTTTATTTGGTAAGAATTTCAAATGATAAGGAAACCCAAACAAAACGATTTGTAAAACAATAATCTATTCTTAATTTAATAAATAGAGCCGTTCACTTGAACGGCTTTTTTTATGGTCTAACTTCATTTTTTAGTTTCTCTCCGTTTTTGAATGCCTTAATATTATTTAAAGTTGTGGTTGTAATTTCATCCATGGCCTCTTTAGTAAAATAGGCTTGGTGAGAAGTAATTAAAACGTTTGGAAAACTGTTCAAGCGTAAAATATAATCATCATTGATAATACTTTCAGATAGGTCTTTATAGAATATATTCTCCTCTTGCTCGTATACATCGATTCCCAAATAACCAATTTTTCGATGTGATAAAGCTTCAATAACATCGGCGGTGTCTATTAGCCCTCCTCGACTTGTATTTATTACCATCGCACCATCTTTCATTTGGTCAACTGAATTCTTGTTGATAATATGTTTTGTGTCGGGGTTTAATGGACAGTGAAGAGAAATTATATCAGCACTTTTAAATAAATCCTTTAAACTTAAATAGTCAACCCCAATAGACTTTAAATCTTCATTGGGGTAAAGATCATAAGCAATTAATTTACAACCAAAGCCTTTCATTATTTTAAGGAAAGTAGCACCAATCTGTCCAGTTCCTATTACACCCACGGTTTTATTATGGAGATTGAAACCAATTAATTTATTCAAGGAAAAATTACCTTCCCTGATTCGGTTATAGGCTTTATGGGTCTTTCTATTCAAGGTTAATATTAGGGCTAAGGCATGTTCCGCTACTGCTTCAGGTGAATAGGCTGGAACACGTACAACCTTTATTCCATTTGAAATGGCCTCCTCCAAGTCAACATTATTATAACCTGCACAACGCAATGCGATTAGTCCGACATTACACTTTGCTAATTTCTTAATGGTTTCTTTATCTATTTTGTCGTTTACAAAAACACAAACCACATCAAAACCATTACATAAATTGGCCGTGTTTTGGTTTAGCGAGGCCTCAAAAAACACGAAATCGAAATCATGCTCTTTTCTATGTTTTTCAAAATATTCCTGGTCGTATGGCTTAGAACTGAATACGGCTATTCTCATAAAATTTTAATGTTTTGAAGATAATTTTGGCATTACAGGTGTGATAAAGCGAATAAATAACCAAGGCTTACCAGTATGGCAATTCCGAAACTTAAAAGTGTACCTATCAATATATATTCTGTAAGTTTTCGGTGTTTTGCTTCTTTCAAATCGCCAAATCGATATACGGATTTTGCTGTAATCAAAAATCCTACCGCCTCCCAATGTCGAAAAACTATAAAGGTAAAAACCAATAAACGCTCCAAAATACCTATGTATTTACCTGCATCCCTCAGTGAGTCATTTTCATCGGTTAATTCATCTATTTTCCATTTACTGAAAATTGTTTGCAATATTAGAGAAGTAGGCTTAGTTAAGAAAAGTACAGCAAGAAGAAGGGTAAGATTATTCTCGTTCAATAGCTCAGAGATTTGAAATGTATTTTCTGAAATAAAATAGTAAGCCAATAGTATTATTAAAAGATGAGCCGCTTGATCTATAAAAAACAAAACTCTTTTGTTGGAATCGTTCTGTAAGTTGGCCTTCAAGCCATCAAAAAGGAAATGTGTAAAGGCAATGAATAAAATCCATTTCCAAAGCTTTATATCCCATAATATGAGGAATAATAAAACAATGTGAATAAGAACGTGGAGATATAGTTTAGGTGACTTTAATTTTTTTTGTTGCTTTTCTATTACCCAATGTAGTGGTTGAAGCAAAAAATCACCAATAACATGGGCGAGTAGCAGTTTAATTAATAAAATCATAGGAACTTTTTTAATTTGGAGTTATACATCTTGTCAAGGGCAAAGATTTCATCGAGATTCGCCCGCTTTTGCCTTTTGCTCACCGCATTTTGACTAGTGCCTATGAGTTTTGCGAGTTCAGTTTGTAGCATATTTGGGTTCTCTATGGTTAATTTCACAACTTCGGCCGAATTTACAGTCCAATTATCTATACCGATTAACAACAGTTTAAAATACAAGTTTATTTCATCGTTGAAAATTGGATTGTCAGATTTTAATTTTAGGTTAGTTTTTTCCTTTTTTAATTGCTCTAATGTCTCTCCTGAATAAACAAAGGCAGGGCCATTAGATTCACTGACATCTTTTCCTTGATGTTCTTTGTTTCCTAGCCCTATTGCAATGCGAATATCAAGGTCTTTTATGGTTTTAATACAGGCTTTTATATAAATTGCTGCCATAAAAGCTTTCCCTGGATTTCCTATTTCCAATTGGAAACTGTCACCCCTGTAAATTGACCAAAACTCTTCTTTGTTAAGAAAATTTAAGGCAATTTTTAACCTGTCCAACCAAATAGAAGGCGCTGCTATTTCTTGTGATTTAATTATGTCTCCTGTAAGAACAGCAATCATTATTCCTGAAAAATATACTTTTTTATAATATTCCCTATTTAAGGAATAAAATTAAATATTCCTTATAAAAGGAATATCAAATATAGCTCGTATATTCCGGAAATCAAAATTTAATTAAGCAAATCAGTAATCATTTCATCTTGATCATCAGCATCTTCGGCCCTTCTTAAGAGATTTTCATTAATGTTTTTGCTTGCCTTTGCCCCCAATTTCTTTAATTTTTCTACTCGCTTCACTAAGTTGCCTCTTCCAGTTAATTTCTTCATAGCGCCTTCATAACTGTTTTGGACAGTTCCAATTTGTTTGCCAACCTTAATCAATTCATCTGTTAGATTGGTAAAACTATCGTAGAGATTACCCGCTTCAGTGGCAATTTCTAGCGCATTCTGTCTTTGCCTATCGTTTTGCCACAAATTGTCAACAAGCCTTAATGCGGCAAGAAGTGTAGCAGGGGTAACGATGATAACTTGCCGATCAAAAGCCTGTTCATACAAATTGGGTTCGTGTGCTGAAGCAATGGCAAATGCAGGCTCGATAGGAATGAACATAAAAACCGTATCTGGACTTTCATCAATAAGATATTGATAGTTCTTGGCGCTCAATTGCTCAACATGTCTTTTAATAGATCCTATGTGTTGTTTCAAGTGAATTTGCTTTTGTTCCTCGTCTTCTTCGGAAACAAAACGTTCAAAGTGAACTAACGATACCTTACTGTCGATAATCATTTTTTTTCCGTCAGGGAGATGAATAAGGACATCTGTTTGTAATCGTTTTCCATCTTCTGCGGTGTGGCTGTCTTGCAACGTATACTCCCTGTCTTTTTCAAGTCCAGATTTTTCAAGAATTCTGGTTAAAATCAATTCACCCCAATTTCCTTGCATTTTGCTGTCACCTTTGAGGGCTTTGGTAAGATTGTCGGCATCCTTACTCATTTGCTGATTCAATTCAGCTAAAGTTTTTATCTGTTCCTTTAGTTCGCTATGCCGCCCTATACTTTCTTTGTTGGTGTCTTCCACTCGCTTTTCAAACCCTTTAATCTTTTCTTGAAGGGGATTGAGAAGAATCTCTAGGTGTTCTTTGTTTTGCCGCGTAAATTTTGAAGACTTTTCATCTAGAATTTTATTGGCTAAATTCTCAAACTCCTTAGTAAATTTTTCTTGCAGGTTTTCTACTTCCTTTTTCTGTTCCTGTATTTTGGTTTGAAGATTTTCAAACTCAGTATTTCGGGTGGCCAATTCAATGTCAACCTGACCTTTTTCCTGTCTTAATTTTTCTTTTTGGAGTTCAGATTCAGAAATCTGGTCCTTTAAATCTGAAATTTGCCGCTCAAATTGTATCTGACGTTCGTTTATTGCACCAATTTCAGACTTGTTTTTCAGTCTACTAAAAACAATTCCGATTGCTGCACCGATACCAAATGAAAAAATTATTGAAATAAGAAGGGTTAAAGATTCAGACATAGAAAACAACAAATTTTACCAAAGATAAATTTATTGAATCTAAATTCTTGGGCTAATTGGTTGAAACTTATTAAATGATTTTTAGTCTTTCTTTATTCTGAAATTACCAGTACTTCCGTCAAATTCTAGCAGTCCTTTTGGGAATAAATCATCAAACACGCCAGATTCAATTAGGTTACACGGGGTATCGAACCACGATTTCTCGTTCTTCATAACTAAAATCTTGTCACATACTTGGATTGCCAAATCAATTTCATGGGTTGAAAATAATACTGATTTGTTTGTTGAATGTGAGATAGATTTTAGCAGCTTAAGGATCGTAACCTTATGAAATAAGTCTAAATGGGTGGTAGGTTCGTCGAGGACGATAAGTTTAGTGTCCTGTGCCAAGGCACGAGCTATCAATGCTTTTTGTAATTGGCCATCGCTAAGCTTATAGCATTTGTTATTTGCTAAATGTTCAATCTGCGTGAGTTTTATAGCCTCTTTGGTTTTTTCAACATCAGTTAAATTCAATTGCCCAAGCCAATTTGTATAGGGGTGTCTTCCAAGAGCTACCAATTCAAATACAGTTAAATTTTTGGATAATAAAGATTCAGTTAAAACGACACTCAATAATTGAGCAAATTCTGAGGTATCGTAAAGATTAAATGGTTTGCTTTCCAAGGATATGTTCCCTTTTAGAGGCGGCTGTAATCCTGAAATTGTGCGTAATAATGTAGATTTACCAATACCATTTGCTCCCACCAAACCGATTAATTCCCCTTTTTGCAAAGAAAAATTTATATCCTCTGCAATAGTGTTTATTTGCTTACCGTCTTTATAGCCAACACTTAATTCGTAAGCTTGTAAAATTGAATTGTTTTCTATTTCAGAGTTACTAACCATTTTTAAAAAATCATTTTTCTCTTACGCAGTAATAACCAAATAACAACAGGTGCACCAATTATTGATGTAATAGCATTTATAGGTAAGGTGTAATCGCTATTCGGCAATTGAGCCACACTATCACAAATTAACATGCTAATTGCACCGATTAATAATATGCAGGGAACTAATACATGATGATTAGAAGTCTTGAATAATAAACGGGCTATATGTGGTATGGCAAGTCCTATAAAGGCTATAGGTCCAACAAAAGCAGTTATTCCTCCTGCCAATAGACTAGTGCTTATAATAATTAAAAATCTATTTCTATTGAATTTTACTCCCATGCTTTTGGCATAGTTTTCCCCTAACAACATGGCATTCATATCTTTAATTGAGAATAGACAAATTAATAAACCGAGTAAACAAATACTTCCTAATACCATTAGCGATTTAAAATCTAGATTACCTAAACTTCCAAACCCCCAAAACATATACTGTTGAATTTTTTCAGCTGTACTAAAATATGCTAGGACACTTACCAATGCAGAAGTAATGCTTCCGAACATTAGACCAACAATAAGCAAGGCCATACTGTCCCTTAATTTGAGAGAAACGATTAAAACGACTAATAAAACCAAGAAACTACCAAGACTGGAAGCAATTACCAAGGTCCATTGGTTCATTAATAGTCCACCAATAACATTACCAGTTATTCCAGAAGCAAGAATTACAAGGGCAACACCCAAACTTGCACCCGAACTAATACCAAGGACAAATGGTCCAGCTAAGGGATTTCTAAATAGTGTTTGCATCATAAGACCTGAAACCCCAAGACCTGCTCCTGTGAGAACAGCAGTTATAGCTTTTGGTAATCGGTAATTTCCTATTATATACTGCCAAGAATTATTTTCAATTTTTCCAAAAAGCGCTCCCAAAACTTTCCTTATTGGAATATCAACCGACCCTAAACTGAGATTTAAAATAAAGGATATGATCAATATTAAAATGAGGACTACAAAAATGCGTTTATTTCGAAAAGAGGGTTTCAATTTGGCAATTTTTGAAAGAATGTGAACTTGTAATCTGGCAATAGTTCTGGATGCCCTATTTTAATTAAATCTTTTAGCACCAAATCCGGTCTAGCAATCCCCGATTCATAGTAAAGTACTCCCCCAGTTTCACCAACAGTATTACCCATTGTATATATATTATCCGTTTTGAAGGCCGCAAATTGACTATAATGGGGATTGCTTTTCAGTAAATTAGTTTTAGATATTAAATTGGACGGATTCAACCATAATTCAGCATTTTCTCCCTTTTCTAAAACGGTTTCAAAACTTAATCCCAAACTGCCAGAACCCTTAGTGTCTGACCAAAGATAATTTATATTGGCATCATTCATCAATTGACCTTCAGGACTTGTACCGTAAGGCAAATACCAAATATCTTGGTATAAGGCTCCACTTATTGCAGTAGGACTGTGTTCTGCCTTTGAAGCTAAACTTTTGGCTTCGTTATACTGTTTTTCAATAGAATTAAAGATGGAATCAGATTTTTGCTTTTTTTCAAATAGTAATCCGAACACTTTTATCCATTCAGCTTTACCTAAAGGGGATTTCTCCGTCCAATCTCCATTAAATAGT
Source organism: Aegicerativicinus sediminis (assembly GCF_015476115.1). GTDB lineage: Bacteria > Bacteroidota > Bacteroidia > Flavobacteriales > Flavobacteriaceae > Aegicerativicinus > Aegicerativicinus sediminis. The sequence continues at coordinate 3,089,077 of NZ_CP064295.1, forward strand.
ACCGGAATTCCAGCATTTTTAATGGTCTCAAATGTTTTTGATGTGCCATCAATACTAAAGCCCATAACAAGTTCTGGAGAAATATTTAAGATTTTTTCTGTATTCAGGGATTCATTTTTTCCTATTTCTTGAATAAGGCCACCTGAAATTCTTTCGCGGATTTGAGGATTGGAGATATAATTTAATTCAGGAAACCCAACAAGGCTATTAGTTTCATTTAAATAGTCTAAAGCTGGTAGGTGAGTGGTAGAAGTAACAATAAGTTTATCTATGGGTGTAGTAATAATGGCGTCGTACCGATCATTGGGAAAAGTTATACTTGCCGCAATTTTACGATTTACCATTACATATTTATAGACCTTATCAGATTTAGGCCAAGGAGAGTTTATAGTTAATTCTGAGTAATTAGAAAAATGTGTAACGTAAAACCCATTTGCATACTCTGGTTTCTCAGTTGAAATCGATTCTATTTCTAGTATGTTTTCTGAGGAATTATTTTTACATCCTAAAAAAATTACCACCAAAAAAACATATAAAAAGCGCATTGAAAATTCTTTTTGCCAAAAGTAATATTATTTAAACTTCTTATGTTTTCCTTAAACAAAATGTTTACTTTCGCGACGATTTTGGTTCCCAAAACCTTTCAACAGGTTTGGGATTAAAATGGGAATCCGGTTTAAATCCGGAGCTGTTCCCGCAACTGTAAGCTTTGTTCTTTGAGAACGCTTATTTCGACCTTCATTGTCACTGCACTAGTTTGTGTGGGAAGACCCGATAATAAGACGCGAGCCAGGAGACCTGCCTAAATCAATAATTTAAATTGACTTTCGGGAAAAAGGTCGTTTTGGCATGAGAGCATTTATATCATTAATCTTATTTTGTTTTTCCTTGGTGGTTTGTGGTCAGCCATCTAATGATACAATTCAATTGGCAGATGTGAACCTGTCTACTAGAATTCTTAAAAACTTTTCCACTGGTCAGAATATTATTAATCTTTCAGATTCACTTAATGCAAAGCGCACCAAGTCAGCAACAACCTATTTAAGATTTGTTTCGCCTATTCATTTTAGAGAGAATGGTTTTGGAATGGTTTCCTCACCTAGCTTTAGAGGAACTCTGGCAAGTCATACACTTGTTTTATGGAATGGTATACCCATTAATTCTCAATTCAATGGCCAAGTAGACTTTAACACTCTTAATTTAGGCTTTTACAACAATATAGACATTCGTCCTGGAGGAGGAAGTCTGTTGTATGGAAGTGGTGGTTTAGGTGGAACAATTCACCTCAACCAATCCTTTTTAAAGAAAAATGGACTTGAAACAACTTTAATAAGCAGTTACGGTTCTTTTAACACCTTTAGAACTAACGCGAGTATCAGTAATAGAATTGATAATCTGGCTTATACTTTCAAGTTTTCACATAATTATTCAGACAATAATTTTGATATAGAACAATTTCAAAGGAATAATCTAAATGGAAAATACCAGAACTATAGTTTAAATTTTAATGCTAGTTATGCTTTTAACAAGTCGAGTAAGGTTGAGTTGTTCAATGAATTTTACGATAGTAATAGATATTTATCCATTATCCGACCAAGTGAAACTCCAGGGAAATACATTGATAAGAATTTTAAAAGTTTAATTCAGTGGAGGTTAGATTCGGATAAAACAGCTCATTATGTTAAAGGTTCCTATATAAGGGAACAATATAAATATTACCAGAATAGGTTAAATGAGAATTTCACTTTTGGTAAATCAGATACGTATTTTGGAAGTTATGAATCAGATATTTGGCTTCCAAAACGAATGAAGTTGAAGCCCCTCATTTCCTTTCAGAATGTTATAGGTGATGGGACTGACATTAATTCCAAAAATTTTCAGAATGCTGTTACAGCATTAGAATTTAAACATAGACTTAATCGAATTGTTTATGAATTGGGAGGACGTTTTCAATGGCATTCGGTCTATAAAGGCCAATTATTAGGTCAATTTGGATTGGAATGGTCGGCCATCGATAATTACAATTTAAAATTTAGTGCGTCAAAAAACTTTAGAGCTCCAACTCTGAATGACCTGTATTGGACTAATAGTGGAAATCTCCAATTAAAGCCGGAAGATGCTTACCAATTTGAAATAACCAACCAGTATATCAAAGGGAAGTTTAAATTACAGTTTACAGGGTTCTATAATGATATTTCAAATCTAATCCAATGGGTACCTAGGGAATCTGGTTTATGGAGCCCTCTAAATGTAGGGCAAGCGGAAACTTACGGTTTGGAATTAAACTTATTCTATGAAAAGGATTTTGGAGATTTTAGGTTTGGGTTTAATTCATTGAATTCGCATACAATTTCTAGGGATAGTCAATTGAATAAATTTTTAGTTTACACCCCTCGTTGGCAATCAAACAACAACGTTCAATTAGTTTTTAAAAAGCTTAGCGCTAACCTTCAGTTACATCTAACCGATAAGGTTTACACAACTACAGATAATTCAAATTGGTTGAATGGGTATACAATTGCCAATTGTATGCTTGAGTATGCCTTTGGGGAAAAACGGGAAATCGCTGTAGGCGTTAATATTCAAAACATATTTAATCAGCAATATCAAACAATTGAATTAAGGCCAATGCCCGGAAGATATTATCAAACCGTAATACAAATTAATCTTTAATAAATACTATGAACAAATACTTATCGATTTTTGGAGCCATTATAATTCTTCAATCCTGTACCTCTGACGACAAAATAACAGAATTAAGTTTAGGGAATTATGTGAATGGGTTTTTTATATTAAACGAAGGCGGTGTTGGTAGTGTCACCTATATCTCTGAAGACTTTACAACTGTTGAAAATGATATTTATAAACATAACAATGACAATTCAGATTTAGGTAATTATGTTCAATCCATGTTTTTCGAAAATGAGTTAGCCTTTATAATTTCCAATGGTTCAAATCTCATCACCATTGTAAATCGGTATACTTTTAAAACAGTGGGTGTTGTTAATTCTGGTATAGAAGTGCCCCGGTATGGTGTTGTGGTCGATGGCAAGGCATACATTACAAACCAAGCAAGTTTTCAGACTTCAGATGACGATTATATTGCGGTTGTTAATTTGGAAACCTTTGAGGTGGAAGATACATTTTTGGTAGGGGATACAGTTGAGTATATCCAAACAAATGGGTCAAATTTATTTGTACAAAACGCTGCCTATGGTTTTGGAAATCATATTTCTGTTATAGACCCTTCTAACGGAGACGTTATTGAAAGGATAGAAACCTCTCAGGGATTGAATGAATTTGAACTTTATGGGAATTATTTATATGCCTTAAGTTCAAACGAATTAGAGATTTTTAATTTGTCGAATCTAGAACTATCTAAAACAGTTGATCTCAATAATTCGTCAGCCCCTAGGCATTTGGAAGTAAATAATGACACAATTTTTTATACGGTTTCAAATAGTGTTTACTCAATGTCCATTTCTGCCGTTAATGCTCCTACGTCCCCATTTGTTACTTATGAGTCCCAATCAGCTTATGGAGTCATGTATGGTTTTAAATCTTATAACAATAAAATCTTTATAGCGGATGGGGGTGATTTCGCTTCAAATAGTTTTATAGAGGTTTATGATTTAAATGGAACTAAACTGTTTTCTACAGACGTTGGGATAGCCCCTAACGGTTTTTATTTTAATTATTAAAATTTCTAATATAAAGAAGGCCGCAATTAGCGGCCTTTTTTTATCAGTTTAACTTAAAGTCGACAGGTATGTCTTTTGGATCGAGAATTAAACCAAAATCTGGCTGATTTTTATCCAATGGGTTTTCAATTTGTCTGAAGTAGGAATCCATATCAGTTCTTCTGCCGGTTCCAAGAATATCCGAAATTGCAGCGGCCAAAAGCGTTTCATCAGGGTCTCCCAAAGTGCCAAAATTGCTAAGTCTTTCTTGTAATTCAATATTTGGTGTAAAACCATCAGGTGGAACCGAACCATCATTTACATTATAAAAATTGGCGATTAAAGGTTGTAATGCGTAAGTGTGATTTGGGTTTATTCCATCCTTATCAAATACTCCTGGAGAATCATAAACCGTCAGTGAAGCTTGTGTTTTACCGACCGTGTTAGTTCCAACATGAACAACTTCAATATAGGGTCTTAGATTATTAATCATCATTTCTGATGCTGATGCACTTCTACCAGTAGCAATAATATAGACCTTGTTTAAATTTAGGCTATTAATTGAGCCTCCGCCATTAGGCAACGTATTTGTAAATGCAGTGTTGGAATTATTATTGCTTAAAGTTTCATTCCATTTTAATTTTGAAAATACTTCACCAGTGAATTGCCCTGTAATCATACTTGCTAAATAGTTAGCTACATCGGCTCTTCCGCCTAAATTATATCTAAGATCTAGGACAAGATTAGTAACATTGGCTGATTTGAAATCTCCAAAAATTGAATTTAATTCCTCGTTGTATCCAGCTGTAAATCCGTTATAGGCCAAATAACCAATTTTATTTCCATCAATTTCTATAATATCATAGTAGTAAATTGGGTTTTCTACATAACCAATCTGTTTGGTTAAGGTAACGGAAGTGTTATTCGGTACAATTGTATCATCCGATGTTGTTTGGGTGCCATTGGTATTATAATCGGCAAAACTCAACGTATATGTGTCATTTCCGAAAAGAGTGTAATAATTGTTTACATTCATTTCTATACCATCAACGGCATGAAAAATTTGACCTCGTACAACTCCATTATTTTCAGCATCAGAATCATGCAAAACTAAGCTAACAACCCCAACTACGTCTGTATCACTATTTGGTTCATAATAGAAAAAATATTCAAGACCGTTTGTCTTGAATACGCCGCCTAACTGTTGTTCTAGTTCGATATAGTCATCTGTCATCCAACTAAATCGATCAACGGTTTCGGGTTCATAAAGTACAGCATTGAATAAAGCCTCTGGCGAAGAGTAATTGTTTAAAAAATTATTATAATCAGCCATTGATCCAAAGCGATCTTCATCTAGGAGAGGCACTTGATCTTTATATAAATACACAAGATTCATTGATTTCCAAATGAAATCTTTAACCTCATCTAGAATAATTTCGGTGTCCGTTTCTATTTCATCGTCATTGTCCTTCGAACAATTTTGGAATAAACTGATGCTCACCACTAATAAAAGTAGCAAGCTAATTTTTTTAAAAAGCTTAATGTTCATAGCAAGAATTTAAGGGTTCGCGCAAAAAAATGCGGTATATTCAATATCGTAAAAATACTTACAATATTGTTATTGAAAAATATTTGTAACAAATTTTAGAGTTGTTCGTCGTAATTGTAGAAAAGGGAAATTAAATCCTAACTAACCAAACCAACCGATGACCCATAAGGATTTTGAAAAAGCAATAATGCCATTTAAAGACAAGCTTTATAGGCTTGCTAAAAGGTTATTGGTTAGCAAAGAGGAAGCAGAGGATGCGACCCAAGAAGTTCTTTTAAAATTGTGGAATAATAAGAGTCATTTCGACAACTATAAAAATGTTGAGGCTTTTTCTATGACGATGACAAAAAATTTTTGTTTGGATAGGTTAAAATCTAAACAGGCACAGAATTTGAAAATTGTTCATAGTAACTATCAAGATAACAATGTTTCCTTGCAAAAGGAAATCGAGGTTAAGGATAGCCTCTCCTGGGTTGGAAGAATGATGGAAGATTTGCCCGAACAGCAAAAAATTATTCTACAATTGCGAGATATTGAACAATATGAGTTTGATGAAATTGGCAAGATGCTGGATATGAATCAAACCGCAATTAGAGTTGCTCTATCAAGAGCAAGAAAAACATTAAGAGAAAAATTAACTAATACTCATAATTATGGTATTAAATAATATAGAAAAACTAATAGAGAAGTACGAGAACGCAGAAACTTCCATTAAAGAAGAAAAGATACTACAAGAGTATTTTTCAAGGGAAGATGTTCCTCCACATTTGGAAGTATATAAACCTTTGTTCAATTATTTCACTTTTACCCGAACAGAGCAGTTCACTAAAGAGGTGCCACTAAAAACTAAAAATACTGTATGGTATAAGTGGTTGTCCGTTGCTGCAGTCGCTGTTGTAATGTTTGGAGTTTATATGTCTCAATTGGCAGGTCCGACTGAGGCAGAAAAGCAGGAGGCACTGTTAGCTTACAACCAGACGATGGAAGCTTTGTCTATGGTGTCTAATCAACTAGAAATTGGAAAGAATCAATTAACGCCTTTAAATGTTATGGCTTCAAACTTAGATGAAGGCATCGAAATGGCGGGAATGATCACCGAATTTTCAGAAACAACGAATTTAATTTATAACCCTTAAAACCACTAAATCAAAAAACGATGAAAAAGTTATTAGTAATCGCTGCAATTGTTTTGGCTCCGGCCTTGGCTTCTTCCCAAAGTATATTCGATAAATTTGAGGATCTAGAAGAAGTGACATCTATAATCGTCAACCAGAAAATGTTTACAATGCTGGCAAAGATAGATATAGATACCGATGACCCTGAAAGTCAAGAATACCTAAATATGGTGAAAAAAATTACCGGTTTGAAAGTATTCACCACTGGAGATGAAAAGATCTCTAAAGATATGGGCGCTACTGTTAATCAGTATTTAAAGTCTAATCAATTGGCTGAATTGATGCGAATTAAAGATGGCGATCAAACAGTTCAATTTTATGTGAAAGAAGGAAGAGACGATGATCACGTTAAGGAATTGTTGATGTATGTGAACGGTCTTAAAGAAATTACCAAAGACCAAGACATTGAAATAAATGGCAAAAAACGTGAAATTGAAACAGTATTACTGTCGTTGACAGGAGATATAGATCTTAACCAGATTTCAAAAATCACTAGTAAAATGAATGTTCCTGGTGGAGACAAATTGAAAAAGGTTGAGAAAGCCAACAAAAATTAAACAAATGAACACATCAATCAGAAATATAATCGCTTTGATGGTTTTGGTTGCAACCTTTGTGAGTTGCAACCAAAATTCGTCATTGCAGGCATACTATGTCGATAACGAATTGAAACCCGGTTTCACCTCTGTAGATATTCCTACAAGCTTTTTGAAAATAGATGAAACATCGCTTACACCAGAGCAAAAGGAAGCCTACAATTCGGTGGACAAATTGAATATGTTAGCTTTTGTTATTACAGAGGATAATAAAGATCAATACCAAGAAGAATTAGCAAAGGTAAATAGCATTCTTAAGGACAGTAAGTATAATGAATTGATGCGTGCAGGAAATTCCGTTGATGGCAAATTTGTAATGAAATATATTGGTGATGATGATGAAGTGGACGAGTTTATTTTATTTGGGAATGCCAACGATAAAGGTTTTGCCGTTATCAGAATATTAGGAGATGATATGAATCCTAATCAGATTGCATCCTTGGCTCAAGGGATTAATCTTTCAGATATTGATGCCTCACAAGTACAACAATTTGCAGAAATGTTTAAATAACTTCACTAAATATTATAGGAGTGTTAATAAAAAAACACCCAAGGATTTAATCTCTTGGGTGTTTTTTATTTTGATTTACAAGTAAATAGTAAATCATATAAAACAGTAAAACTAAAAAAGACAAAAACAGAATCAGTTTTACTATGAAATAATTTAGAACATCAAATATACCTGCAATTAAAAAAGCAACTGTTATAAAGATTGTAACCGTTACGGCATATTTGTTATTGTTCATTCTTCACTTTTATTAAATACCAGTGTAATTAGATGGCGTAATTTTTCTTAATTCCTGCTTAACTCCATCCTCCACATTTAGTGTTTCTATAAAGTTAGCGATGGATTTTTGATTGATCTTATTATTTGTCCGGGTAAGCTCTTTTAAAGCCTCATATGGATTAGGATAAGATTCACGTCGTAATATTGTTTGTATAGCCTCGGCTACAACAGCCCAATTATCTTCAAGATCGGCCTCTAATTTGGCTTTGTTAAGTAAAAGTTTATCTAGACCTTTCATGGTTGATGCAAAAGCTATAAGGGTATGTCCAAAAGGTACTCCTACATTTCTAAGTACAGTACTATCCGTTAAATCCCTTTGTAGTCTTGATATGGGTAATTTACTAGCAAGATGTTCAAAAAGTGCATTTGCAATTCCTAGGTTCCCTTCACTATTTTCAAAGTCGATAGGGTTAACTTTGTGTGGCATGGCAGAACTCCCTATTTCTCCTTCCTTTATTTTTTGCTTGAAATAATCCATGGAAATATAGGTCCATATATCCCTGTTGAAATCTATTAGGATCGTATTAATTCTCTTAAGGCAGTCAAACAAAGCGGCCATATGATCATAATGTTCAATCTGTGTAGTAGGGAAGGAGTGCTGAAGACCTAATTTGTCCTTTACAAACTGGTTTGCAAAAGCCAACCAATCAATCGTTGGATAAGCAATCTTATGTGCATTAAAATTTCCTGTTGCCCCACCAAATTTAGCCGCACTTGGTATATCATTCAGTAAATTGAATTGTTCTTTTAATCGTACAACAAAGACTTGGATTTCTTTACCTAGCCTTGTAGGAGATGCAGGCTGGCCGTGCGTTCGAGCAAGCATCGGTATGTCTTTCCACTCTTTGACGAAATGTTCTAATTTTTCCAGAATTTTATTAAACATCGGCACATATACTTGGTTCATTGCTTCTTTAATGCTCAATGGAACTGCAGTATTATTTATGTCTTGAGAGGTAAGGCCAAAATGAATAAATTCTTTATAGTCTGCAATACCTAGGGTATCAAATTTCTGCTTAATAAAATATTCAACAGCCTTAACATCGTGATTGGTCGTTTTTTCAATCTCCTTAATCAATTCAGCATCTTCAGAGCTAAAGTTGAGATAAATGTTACGTAAATCTGAAAATAGAGCAGATTCAAAATTTGCAAGTTGTGGGAGAGGATGTTCACAGAGAGCAATGAAGTATTCAATTTCCACTTGAACTCTATATTTTATTAAACCTTCCTCAGAGAAATATTTAGAAAGATCCTTAGTTTTTCCGCTATACCTACCATCTATCGGGGAAATGGCTTGAAGTGAATTTAATGACATAAAGGTTGCTGTATTAAAGTGCAAAAATAAGATTTCTCTATTATTATTTAGACATTGGGGCCGCCCAATTTGCTTATTCGAGTTGCTTTAAAATTTGTCGGGCTCTTGCTTGGAATCCTTTTGATTCTCTGCTGTAATTATCCTTAAGATGGGAAATCAATTCCTCCTTGACCCAAGGATGTTTAAAAGCGAAAAGGGCTAAAGTTGACATTGCAAATGCCGAACCAGAAATGGACTTTTTTCCTAATAAGGTTTCAAATGAAAACTCTATGAATTGAAGTTCCTGAGCATCTGTAATTTGATTTTTTGTTTGTTTGTCGTCGTCAAGGAAATAATTCAAAAAATGAAAATTAATGCGGTTAAGAACCCTAATTATGGAATCTGTCTTTATTATTTTTAGTTGCCTTAGATAGTCTTCAAGTAAGTTTATTAAACAGGATGGCTGCATTTCTACTGCTAAATCTAAGCCCCAATATGCTTTTGTAGCAAGATTTTCATCACTGAAAGAATAATTAAGCAAAAATTCAAGATGGACAGGATCACTCAGTAGCCATTTTGCAAATTGTACTCTCGAATTTTTTTCGGAATTTACTTTAAACAACCTTTGTTGAAATTGATATTCTATCGGCACTATTAAGTATCTTGTAGTCCTAAAAGTAAACAAATCATGTTAAAAAAAATTCTCCTCGTACTTCTAGTAATTTTTGTGGTTGCTCAATTTTTTGGGCCTGAAAAAAATCAAGGTGATATTCAATCGGTAGAGCCTTTCTTAAATGAAACTAAGCCTAATGCCGAAGTCACTGCTATATTGAAAGAAACATGTTTCGACTGCCATAGCTCTTTCACTCGTTATCCTTGGTATGATAAAATCACTCCTGTTAATTATTGGTTGGCCGAACATGTAGAGGATGGTAAGAAGCACTTAGACTTTTCTCAATGGTCGACTTATGAGGCTAAGAAAAAGGACCATAAGCTTGAAGAATTAATTGAAATGGTGGAGGAAAAAGAAATGCCCCTTCCTTCTTATACTTGGACACATAAAGAGGCAAATCTGTCTGATGATCAGATTGAGGCGGTTATAAGTTGGGCAAAAAATGTGAGATCCAACATAAAACTATAAACTACTATTTTTTGAACAGTTCGAGAACCGTTCTTGTTATTGGGTTGGTTTGGCCAGAGCCAACGAGTTCTGCAGCAGGAGTTCGGATGATGCAGCTTATTGAAATGTTCCTTGCCAATGATTATAAGGTCGTCTTTTCTTGCGCAAGTTTAAAGACCGAACGGTCTGCAAAATTGATTGAATTCGGGGTCACCGAGGTTCCAATAAAATTAAATAATTCAGGTTTTGACGATTTTGTAAAGGAGCTACAACCTACCGTTGTTCTTTATGATCGCTACATTGTAGAGGAGCAATTTGGTTGGCGTGTTCGGTTAAACTGCCCCATTGTATTACAAATCTTGGATACGGAAGATTTACATTTTTTAAGAAATTATCGTCAAAGTCAACCAGATCTCAAAGTTTCTGAATCGACTTCCTTTTCACTAAATAAAATTGCATTAAGGGAAATTGCAAGTATATATAGGGTAGATTTGAGTCTTATCATTTCAGAGTATGAAATGAGAATACTTCAAAATAATTTCCACGTTCCTTCAAACTTATTGCATTATTTACCGATTCTATTTTCCCAAAAGGAAATGGAAGTAAGCAATATTACTTCCTATCAGAATCGTTCAGATTTTATAACCATCGGAAATTTTCTACACCCACCCAATGTAGATTCTTTAATTTACCTTAAAGAAACTATCTGGCCTGCAATAAGAGCTAAATTACCTAAAGCCGTATTGAATGTTTATGGCGCTTATCCTAATCCCAAGATTTGGAAATTGTCGAATGAGTCTGATGGATTTATTATACGGGGAGAAGCTAAGGATGTTAATGAGGTAATGATGAAATCGAAAATTTGTTTAGCTCCGTTAAGGTTTGGTGCGGGTTTGAAAGGAAAAGTCCTAGATGCGTTTAAAAATGGAACTCCTTGTATTTTAACTTCAACCGCTTCAGAAGGTATAGTTGACCATGTTGAATATCCAGTTTGTGATTCGGCGGAAACTTTTGTCGAATTGGCTTTGGATATTTACAACAATGAGAAATCATGGAAAAGTCTCTCAGAAAAGGGTTCAAAAATTTTGCAACAAAAATTCGAAAAGTCAAAATTTGAAGTAAAATTTTTCCAAGTTATTGACGATTCCCTCAATAATTTGGAGAACCATCGACAAATAAATTTTATAGGGGCGATGCTTAAGCATCACAACCAACAGAGCACCAAATATTTGAGTAAGTGGATAGAAGCTAAAAATAAGGGTTAAAGATATTCCTGCAATAATTCTTTTAACTGCTGGGTCCCAGTTGATGCAGTTTGTGCAATTACATGTAAATTTTTTTGTGATCCTATGTTTGGTTTTGGGTCAATAAAGAAAATTGGTATGCCCGATGGCGCATAATGAATTAGGCTTGCTGCAGGATAGACCTGCATTGAAGTGCCAATTATTGCAAATACATCTGCAGTCTCACAAATTCTCATTGCGTCCTCAAAAAGTGGAACGGATTCTCCAAACCAAACTATGTGTGGACGAATTTGATATCCTTTGGAACATTTATTATTCAAGGTTATATCGTCATGCCAAGGAAATATATCATTTTCATCCCCACAACTTCTAGCCTTTAATAACTCCCCATGAAGATGTAAAACATTTGAGCTACCAGCCCGTTCATGTAGATTATCTATATTTTGGGTGATGATTGAAACATTTAAACAACTCTCCAATTCTGCCAACGTTAAATGTGCCAGGTTTGGGTTTACCGACTTAAGCTGCTTACGGCGATCATTATAAAACTGAAGTACTAATTGAGGGTTTCTTGCAAAACCTTGAGGGGAAGCCACCTCTGTAACATCATGGCCTTCCCACAACCCTCCAGAATCCCGAAAGGTCTTTAAACCGCTTTCAGCACTAATTCCTGCTCCCGTTAATACAACTAGATTTTTCAAAGTTTTTGGGTTGTTTCTATTTTGATAAAATTAAAAAATTCATTTTTGCTTTTAGTAAGAATCATTTTTATGGACCTGAAATTTCTTAACTATTTAGAAGAGTTTATTTCTGATGATCGTTTAAGGCGATATAATGAGGTGCTTTCTAAACGTACACGCTTTATAACTGCCGCCATTGAGGATGTTTATCATTTACACAATACAAGTGCCGTTATTAGATCTTGCGATGCATTTGGCATTCAAGATATACATGTAATTGAAGAACGAAACCGTAGAAAAATTGATAGGGAAATTGCACTTGGATCTCAACAATGGGTAAATACTCATCGCTACCATTCTACAGAAGATTGTATAGATTCGCTTAAGGAATCAGGTTATGAAATTGTTGCTACAATGCCACATGATAAAGGATCAATTCTTTCAGATTTTGTTATTAAGCAAAGAAGTTGTTTTTTCTTTGGATCTGAGAAAAAGGGTTTAACGGATACCGTTATCAATAAGGCAGATAAATTTGTCCACATACCTATGGTTGGATTTACCCAAAGCTTAAATATTTCGGTATCTGCGGCTATTCTTATTCAATATTTTTCTAGCCAAATTCGAAGTTCAAATCTTTATTGGCAGTTGTCTGAAATTGAAAAAAATGAAATCAAACTGAATTGGATTAAACATCAACTAAAAGATTTTCCATTGATTAAAGAAAGATTTTATAATGCAATTTGAATTCCTATCTTTATATAAATAAAATCATAACATTATGAAAATGAATATGGTAGGTTGGTTCGAAATTCCTGTTGCAGATATGGATCGAGCCAAAAAGTTTTATGAAACTGTTTTCCAAATAGATATAAACGTTCATGATTTTGGTGGTTTATTGATGGGCTGGTTTCCAGATCGTGGACAAGTGCCCGGTGCTAATGGGACTCTTATCAAGCAGGAATCTTATATTCCAAGTAAGGAGGGTACCTTAATTTATTTCAACTGTGAGGACGTTGATAATGAATTATCTAGAATTGTAGAGGCTGGAGGTTCAATCTATTTGAAGAAAACCCAGATTTCACCAGAATACGGTTATATGGGTGTTTTTATAGATACTGAAGGTAACAGGATAGCATTACATTCAAGAGCTTAAAACCTGTCAGAAGTCCTATTTCTGTTCAAGACCTTATATTCTTCATAGCATTCGCTAATGGCATCCAAAATCTGAAGGTCGTTAGCAGTTTGAATGAAATCCTTTGAGTAATTACATTGGTTTACGATCTCGTCTAGATCATATTTGTCAACCTGAAGCAATACGGTAAGCATTTCCCTATCATATCTAGAAGCGAGAAGATTACGTATTTCATCGTCCTGTTTCATCTGTCTCAACTTACGCATCTCACTAGGTTTTTTCCCAAAAATATTATGCAGAAAATCTGCGGGATTAAATAAGGCACCTAAAACCTTATTTATAGCATTTGGAGCACTTTCACCAGCCTCATACCCTTTGTTCGGTAGCCCTGAAATACTATAACGATAATTCTGTTTAAGAGGTACCTGTCTAACATCTATATCCAAATAACCGGTAAGCCGAAGTTGATTAACGACAACTTCTTCCAAGGCAAGCGCCAATTCAGTCAGTGTAATAGTGGTTTCACCGAATTTTAACCAATCGTTTGTAACCCTAACTTTTATAGATTTATAGCCTAAGTAAGAAAAATGTAAGGTGTCATTTACTGAAGCCGGTAAACTAAATTTACCGTCATCATCCGTTGATGTACCAACCACTTTATTTAAGTTAACAATATTAACTCTATCCAATGGTTTTCCGTCAGCCGCATTTATAACAATACCAAATACTTTATCATCTTCTTGTCCAAAAGAAAGAAGTGTGAATAACAAAGTAAACAGTATTAGTAGGCCTTTCATAGTTCAAAGTTAGGCTATAAAAATAGAAAACAAATCTTAATACCGATTTTAAGCCGCAATAATTGACGAAATATTAACAAGATGCGGTATTTACCGATTACTTTCTCCTTGAACGTCTAGGTCTGCTAAGCGCAAATTCTCCAGAACTCTTCTTGTCTTTTCTCTTTGATTTACTACCGCCTCGATTGCCGCCTTTTTTTGGGCCATCATTTTTAAATTTATCGAAGGATCGGGATTTTTTCCTTTTACCACCACCGGAAGATTTTCGTTGGCCCTTATTTTCAGTTACTTCAACATTGATAAAACGACCTTCTAATTTAAAATCTTTAAAAAATTCCAAAGGCTTATTTTTATTGTGCTCATCTAGGTTAAAGAATGAGAATGTATCCAAAACATCAACTTTATAGACATCTTCTTTGCCTAACTGTAGCATGTCCCTGATAAAGTCTTTTAACTTCATCCAATCATAACCATCCTTACGCCCAACATTTATAAAGAAACGGATAGATTCTCCGGTAGCCTCATTACCTCTGCTTTTTTCAACGTTCAGTTCAGGGGCTTTTTGGTAATAATTGTAAAAACGACTGAATTCAACGGAAAAGAATTTCTTTATAAGTTCTTCCTTAGAGGTTGATTCAAATAATTCGTTAATTTTTGGTAAATAGGAATCTATATCGTGATTGATTTGCGTGTCATGCACTTTATTGGCTAATGAAAACAATTGCTTTTCACAAATCTCCATCCCACTTGGAATGCTTTTCTCTTCAAATGATTTTTGAATGATTTTTTCGATATGCTTTATTTTCCGCAGCTCGCTTTTGGTAATAATTACCATCGAAATCCCAGTTTTACCCGCTCTTCCCGTTCTACCACTTCTATGAGTATAGGTTTCAATTTCGTCTGGGAGTTGATAATTTATTACGTGGGTAATTTCATCTACATCGATTCCGCGGGCAGCAACGTCTGTAGCCACCAACATTTGAATTTGCTTGTTTCTGAAGGACTTCATTACCAAATCTCTTTGGTTTTGACTTAAATCGCCATGTAGAGCACTAGCGTTATAACCATCCTCAATAAGTTTTTCAGCAACTTTTTGAGTATCTCTTTTTGTTCTACAGAAAACTACTGAGAAAATATCAGGATTTGCATCTGCCAATCGCTTTAGGGCTTCATACCTGTCACGGCTTCCTACAAGGTAAAATTCATGAGATACGTTTGAACTACCAACGTTTTTAGCGCCCACCGTTACTTCTTGTGGTTGGTGCATAAAATCTTTGGCAATAGTGGCAACCTCTTTTGGCATAGTTGCAGAAAATAACCAGGTTGATTTGTCTTGGGGGGTAAAGGACAAAATATCGGTGATATCCTCATAGAATCCCATATTCAACATCTCATCAGCTTCATCCAAAATACTATATTCAATTTTGGAAATATCCACCATTTTTCTCCCGATCATATCCTTCATTCTTCCAGGAGTGGCTACAATTATTTGAGCACCTCTCTTTATTTGGTTGGCTTGTTCGGTTATACTTGCCCCACCATAGATAGCAACGATGTTTAATCCTTTTAGATTTTTCCCGTACAATTGCATTTCATTGGTAATTTGAAGACAAAGTTCTCTAGTAGGAGCTAAAATTAGTCCTTGGGTAACCCTGCTGGAAATGTCAATTTTATGTAATAGTGGGAATCCAAAAGCTGCAGTTTTACCTGTGCCAGTTTGGGCCAACGCAACCAAATCGGTTTCGTTTTCTAATAATAATGGAATTGTTTTTAATTGGATGTCACTTGGAGTAATAAACCCCATGTCATTGATAGCCTCCAATAGCTCTGATTGAAGACCTAATTCAGAAAATGTATTCATTAGTATGTATTAGTTTTATGTGCCTTAAGAAGTGTATCGACAGAAAAAAACCTAATACTTCCTAAATCACGACCTCACCCTGAGGTTTTAAGCCGGCAAAAGTAGTTATTATATTTGGATTTACGGTCCTTAAAACAATTTATTTTCAGTAAGTTAAACTCGTCTTTAGTTGGAATTTAAAAAGCGCACCAACTTTTGAATAGCTTTTCCTCTATGACTTATCTTGTTTTTTTCATCCAAATCCATTTCAGCAAAAGTAATGTTATAACCAAGAGGAATGAAAATTGGATCATACCCAAAACCATTAGTTCCTCTAGGTGTTTCAGCAATATGGCCTTCACAAACTCCTTCATAGAAGTAAGTATTTCCATTGATGATTAGGGCTATTACGGTTTTAAAACGAGCAGATCTAAGTGCATTTTCAGAGAGTTGATTTAAAAGTTTTTCATTATTATCCTTCGCATTTCTCTGTTGGCCTGCATACCTTGCTGAATAAACGCCCGGTGCACCATCTAAAGCATCTACTTCCAAGCCGGTATCATCTGCAAAAACATTTTCATGAAAATTCTCATAGATATAATTCGCCTTTATAAATGCATTTTCTTTTATGGTATCTCCAGTTTCTGGGATGTCAACAAAACAGTTAATATCTTTCAGGCTTTTTATTTCGAACTGATTGGGAATCAGTTGTTTTATTTCGTAAATTTTATTCGAATTATTTGTGGCAAAGACGATTGATGTCATGGCACTTAGTATTATTGAAATTAAGTATATTTTTTAGCAAAAAGCATTAATTTTTTCAATGATTTATGCGTTTCATCGAAAAGAATGTAATCTTAATCCTACTAAGCGGCTAATGTAGTACTTTTATCATAGATAATTCAAGACCAAATCTGTCCTATTCCTAAACCTATAACACTTTTTTGCTATTAAAAGATATTACTATGAAGACAAACTACTATGTTATTATATTTCTTTCACTTTTATTTTCTTGCTCTGTAAATGAAGATAATTCGATTAATGAACCTAATGTAGCCTTGGAGCTGGAGCCAGGCATTAATGAAGAAATTGCAAATTCGGCTCCAACTCAAGACCCAATTGGAAACTTCACTGAAAGTAGTTCAGCCTATGCGGTTACTACATTTTTAAGAACTAGAAGTTCTGCCACGAATACTAGTAATGGTATCACTGTTTTTTATTCGGCTGATGGTATAGATTATGCGTTTACAATGGAGGATGGGAGGACATTGGTTGTAGAAGTACCGGCCGAAGATGGCAAAATTACGGCCTTACCAAATGGCCGTTACAAGTTTAAAACCCACGCTACCGATCCCGTATGCTATATAATTAATAGATATTATGAAATTGAGTACTCCAATTACTGCATGGATAAACGACAAGGCGTATTTAATTATAATGTAGTTTCAGATGCTCTTGTAACTACTGCTAGCAATGGAGGACTTGTTTATATGTCTACCGAACCATATTTTTCTGCAAGTGTTATAAATTATGTTACTAAACTCAACAATTCATCCTTTGAACTAGACGATAATGAAATACCTATGAATTGTGGAGATGCAAGTGAGGAGGTTTCTGTTCAGCTAAAAAAACTTGAAGGAAATCAAAACCAAGATAGCGAGATGAAATTTAAATTAACTATACGTTAATTAGAATACAACTTTACTAAAAGAGGATTTAGAAGAAATTTTAAATCCTTTTTTTATTGGTGATGGTAGGGTTCGTTTCTTAATATGGTAAATGCTCTATAGATTTGCTCCACAGTAAAAAGGCGTACCATTTGATGTGAAAATGTCATTTTTGAAAGTGAAATGGTTTCCCTTGCCGTGCCATAAACCGCATCTGAAAACCCATAGGCTCCACCAATAACAAAAACAATTTGTTTTAACCCGGAATTCATTTTTTTTTGAAGGTATTCTGAAAAACCAATAGATGTAAATTGTTTACCGTTTTCATCCATTAGAACCAATTCATCAGAAGGTTTTAATTTAGCTAAAATCAAATCACCCTCTTTTTCCTTTATTTCGGCTTCACTAAGATTTTTTGCTTTTTTTATGTCTTGTATGATCTCAAAATCAAATTTAATGTAGTGTCTAAGGCGCTTTTCATAATCATCTATAAGGTTCTGCAACGCTTTACTATCTGTTTTTCCTATGGCAATTAATTTAATATTCAAATCAATCCTATTTTTACAACTTTGTAAAAATCGAATATTTTTTGGGCTTTTCCGAATTTGAGTATCCTCGATAATAATGATTTTGTTAGGTTTCCAATTCTTATTTTAGCATAAATAAACTTGACAATGATCTCAGTGCAACAATTCCAAAAAGAATTAGAAATAATAATATCAAACTCACTAAGGGAAGATGTTGGAGAAGGCGATCATAGTTCTTTAGCCTGTATCCCGTCAGATGCTCAAGGAAAAGCTAAACTATTGGTGAAAGATGAAGGTATAATTGCAGGGATTGAATTCGCCAGAATGGTATTCCATAGCCTTGACCCGGAAACGGAATTTGAAGCGTTAATTAGTGACGGAGACAAGGTTAAGAATGGGGATGTTGCATTTTACATAACTGGTAAATCTCAGAGCATACTAAAAGGGGAGCGGCTGGTTTTAAATGCGATGCAGAGAATGAGTGCCATAGCAACAAAAACTAATTATTTTGTAAAATTATTGGAAGGTACAGGAACCAAAATCCTTGACACTAGAAAAACCACTCCTGGAATTCGTGCCCTTGAGAAATGGGCTGTAAAAATTGGTGGTGGTGAAAATCATCGTTTTGCATTGTACGACATGATAATGTTAAAAGATAACCATATTGATTTTGCAGGTGGAATAACCAAGGCAATTGACAAAACCAAGGCTTATTTAAAAAGTATTGGAAAAAATTTGAAAATCATTGTTGAAGCGCGTGATTTAAAAGAGGTGGAAGAAATTCTTCTCTCAGATGGGATTTACAGGATATTATTGGACAATTTTAGTTTTGAAGACACAAAATTGGCGGTTGAAATGATTGGAGATAGATGTTTAACTGAATCTTCTGGGGGAATTAATGAACAAACTATAAGAGAATATGCCCTTTGTGGTGTTGATTTCATTTCGTCGGGCGCATTAACCCATTCAGTTTATAATATGGACCTTAGTTTAAAAGCTGTGTAGAGTATGACCAAACCGGTTGAAGACAAGCTTTCCAAAATTCCGATAATCCGGTCAATCGTAAAGTTATTAAAGAGAATAAAGCTTTACGGGCTTGAGGGACTGTCTCTATACGACTTAGCCGAACTATATATTATTGGGATTTTTAAAGGTGCACTTACGGAAAGAGCGAGCGCAATTTCCTTTAGTTTTTTCTCGGCCCTCTTCCCGTTTATATTATTCATTCTAATAATGATTCCCTTTGTTCCGATAGATGGCTTTAAAGCGGAGTTTGAACAATTTTTGGAGTCATTTTTACCACCGCAAACCTCAGAATTTTTCTTTAATAATATTTTCAATAATATTGGAGTAAATGCACAGAGTGGATTAATATCTACAGTGTTTCTACTTTCAATAATTTTGATGGCAAATGGAGTCAGTGCCATTTTTGCAGGATTTGAAAACAGTTATCATCAGCAGGCAACTAGAAGTATCGTAAAACAATATTTATATGCAATTGGTGTAGCAATTTTATTAGCATTTTTATTGATTTTTACTGTAGCGATTTACGGTTACTTCGAAATTTTTGTAGTTAAGCCTTTCTTAGAAGAATTAAGCGGAGTGTCTTATGCACAGACTAAAACGGCCATGTTTTGGGTGATTTTGGCCAAGTATGTGTTTTTCGTTATGATGGTCTATATAGCAATCGCTACTTTATATTATTTTGGGACAACCGAAGGTAAGGAGTCTAGATTCTTTTCAGTTGGCGCCCTTTTTTCTACCATTCTCATTATGTTTACCTCATTCTTTTTTGCTGTTTATATTGAGAATTTTTCGCGTTATAATGAATTATATGGTTCTATTGGGGCATTATTAATACTGCTTTTCTATTTATGGTTGAACAGTAACGTAATTTTGTTAGGATTCGAATTGAATGTGTCCTTGAATAAATTACGCAAGAGTTTCTAGGAATGGTTGCTTTTGTAGATGTCATATTACCAATTCCCTTAGAGAATAAGTTTACCTACTCTATTACTGAAGCAGAATCTAAGTTTATCCTTCCGGGTATGCGGATTGCAGTTTCCTTTGGAAAATCTAAAATCTACACTTCAATTGCTTTTAAAGTTCATCAACAGGCGCCTTTGGTTTATGAAGCTAAACCGATTGAGGAAATTTTGGATAACAGTCCGATCATTACAGAACGACAATTAAGCCATTGGCAATGGATTGCTGAATATTATATGTGTTCTATTGGGGAGGTTGTCCGCGCTGCATTGCCTTCTGGTTTTTTATTGGAAAGTGAAACACTTATAAAACTGAATACTGATGAAGTTGATATCGAAAAGAACTTGGATGATCAGGAATTTCTAATCTATGAGGCGCTCCAATATCAAAGTTCCCTTATGGTCGGTGACGTTATTTCAATTTTAGACCGAAAAAAGGTAATGCCAGTACTTTATGGCCTTATGAATAAGAAGGTCATAACCATAGAAGAAAGACTATTTGAAACTTTTAAGCCTAAGAAACAAAGGGTAATCCGTTTAAGTGACCGCTACAAATCAGAATCTGAATTGAATAATCTTTTAGAAGAATTATCTAGGGCACCTAAGCAAAGGGATGTTGTTATGAATCTTTTTATGTTAGAAGCTAGACAAAAGTCGAAGGTCTCAGCCAAGGATTTAATGACAGCTAGTAAGGCATCATCCAGTATATTAAAAAGCCTAATTGATAAGGGAATCTTGGAAGAATCTTTTGATGTTATAAGTCGGATAGAGGATGTCGGAAATGAGGGTGACAGATTAAAGTCGCTTAGCGTGTACCAAGAAGATGCTTATAAAAAACTTCAAACTGGTTTTGAGGAACAGGATGTGATGTTGTTACACGGTGTTACATCTTCTGGTAAAACTGAAATTTATGTGAAGTTTATCCATGAACATTTAAAAAACGGAAAAAGTGTTCTTTACTTATTGCCAGAAATAGCTTTAACCACCCAATTGGTCGAGCGTTTACAGGGGTATTTTGGAAACGACGTTCTTGTATATCATTCACGATACAACCTAATGGAACGAATGGAATTGTGGAATTCGGTGTTGGAAGCCAATGAAGCCAAAGTTGTAATTGGTGCAAGATCATCATTATTCTTACCCTTTCATTCATTAGGACTTATAATTGTTGATGAAGAACATGAAACTTCTTTTAAACAATTCGATCCTGCCCCTCGATACCATGCGCGAGATGCGGCTATTGTACTTGGCAACTTATTTCAAGCTAAAGTATTGTTAGGTTCCGCTACCCCAAGTTTAGAATCGTTTTACAACATAAAACAAAAAAAATACGGATTAGTTTCTTTAACAAAGCGCTTTAATGATGTGCTTATGCCTGATATTGAAATGGTGGATATTTCTGAGGCTTATAGAAAAAAACGAATGAAAGGTCATTTTAGTGAGCGCTTGCTTGAAGAAATTGAAAAGGCATTGGAAGAAAATAAACAAATTATTTTATTTCAAAATAGAAGAGGATATAGTCCAATCGTAGAATGTTTGAGTTGCGGGCATAGTCCACAGTGTCCTAATTGCGACGTTACCTTAACCTATCACCAATATTCAGATCGATTGCGCTGTCATTACTGCGGTTATAATGTTCCGATGCATAAAACATGTGAGGCTTGTGGCAATGCTAATTTAAACACCAAGGGTTTTGGTACGGAACAAGTCGAAGAAGAAGTGAATGAATTGTTTCCAAAAGCTAAAACTGCGAGGATGGATTTGGATACAACCCGTGGTAAATATGGGCACCAACGGATAATTTCGTCTTTTGAACGTCATGAAGTTGATATTTTAATAGGTACCCAAATGGTTACCAAGGGTTTGGATTTTAGAAATGTTATGCTTGTAGGTATTATGAATGCGGATACAATGCTAAATTTCCCAGATTTTAGAGCTCATGAACGATCCTTTCAAATGTTACTTCAAGTTTCGGGTAGGGCAGGGCGAACAGATGATCGAGGCAAGGTTTTAATTCAATCCTACAATCCTTACCATCAAATATTACAACAAGTTTCAAACAATGATTTTAAGAGTATGTATTTGGAGCAAATGGATGAACGGCATAATTATAAATATCCTCCCGTTGTACGTTTGATAAAGGTAACCTTAAGGCATAAGGATTTAAATAAGGTGAATGTAAGTGCGGATTGGTTAGCAAAATCATATAGGCAATTATTGCCTTGTGAAGTTTTAGGCCCCGAATTTGCACCAATTGCAAGGATTAGAAATCAATACCATAAGAATATATTGGTAAAGATAAAATTTAGTAATTCACTTCAAAAAACTAAGAAAGCTATTATTAAGATTAACAATAGCTTCCAGAGTATAAAAGATTTTAGGTCTGTCCGAGTAATTTTTAACGTAGATCCCTATTAGTTAGTTACATATTATTTAAGGCGTCCACCAATTGAGTTTTCTTGTTTCGGCTTAATGGAATTTCATAGGCACCAACTTCCACATTCTTACTATTAAATCTGTCGATTTTGTCTAAATTGACAATATAAGATTTATGGATTCTTAAAAATTTGCCATCTGGTAATTCCTTTTCAAAGGCTTTCATAGTAGAAAGCACAACAAGACTGTTCTCTTCAGTAACGACCTTTACATAGTCACCAAGTGCTTCTATCCATTTGATGTCCTTGATGTAAACTTTACGTTTTTTTAGATTACTTTTGACAAAGATGTGTTCGCCATCAGTTTCATTGAAATCTAATTTTAATTTGTGCTGCTCGATTGCCTTCTCGACCGCTTGATTGAAGCGCTCCCTGGTGATTGGTTTTTGCAGATAATCTGTAGCATCATAATTAAAAGCTTTGAATGCGTATTCTGTTTTACCGGTGACAAAAATAATCTGGGGCTTGTTATTTAAGACGTCCAATAATTCAAAACCGTTTAAAACGGGCATTTCAATGTCTAAAAAGATGAGATCAACTTTGTGCGTATTGAGGCCATTTTTGGTTTCAAGGGCACTGCTGTATTCTGCGATTAGATTTAGGGAGCTATGATTTTCAATCAACTTAACAATGGACAGGCGCTGAATCGCAGAATCATCAACAACTACACAGTTTAAAGTCATAACATTTAATTATTTAGGTTAAGATATCGACAATAGTACGAAATATTCGGTTAAAAACCAAAAAACATCGATAAAACGTATTATTTAACAAAATTTTAAGAAATTTTTAGTACAAAGAATTTATTATCAAAAATGTTGCCAATAAGTAGATTAATAACTATTTTTGCACCCGTTTTATCAATAAATATTAATTACAGTATGAACAATTATGAAACTGTTTTCATCTTAAATCCCGTTTTATCTGATACTCAGATAAAGGAAACAGTTGAGAAATACGAAGAATTTCTTGTTTCGAGAGGGGCGAAGATGATAGCTAAGGAAGACTGGGGGCTTAAAAAATTGGCTTACCCAATCCAAAACAAAAAGAGTGGTTTTTATCACCTTTTTGAATTTCAAGCTGAAGGAGACGTTGTTGGTCCCCTTGAGTTAGAATTTAGACGTGACGAACGCTTTATGCGTTATCTAACCGTTAAGTTAGACAAACATGCTATTGCATGGGCAGAGAAGAGACGAAACAGAAACAAACAAAAAGCGTAATTATGTCTTCAATTGAACAACAGGCAAAAGGAAAAAAAGACAGTGAGATTAGATATCTTACTCCTTTAAATATTGAGACTACGAAGAACAAAAAGTATTGTAGGTTCAAAAAATCTGGAATCAAGTATGTTGATTATAAAGATGCTGATTTCTTATTAAGTTTTGTAAACGAACAAGGTAAATTGCTTCCACGTAGATTAACTGGTACTTCTTTGAAATATCAAAGGAAAGTTGCTACTGCGGTTAAAAGAGCAAGACACTTGGCGTTAATGCCATATGTGGCAGATTTGTTAAAATAATTAAATCGTAACTATGGAATTGATATTAAAGCAAGATGTGGACAACTTAGGATTTAAGGATGACATCGTTACTGTAAAGAACGGTTATGGTAGAAATTATTTGATACCTCAAGGTTATGCTGTAATGGCTACTTCCTCAGCTAAGAAAATGTTAGAGGAAACGTTGAGACAACGTTCTTACAAAGAAAAGAGTATAATTGATGATGCTAAAAAGACTGCAGAAGCAATTAACAATTTAGAACTTAAAATTGCTGCTAAAGCTGCAGAAGGTGCTACCGTTGGTGATAAATTGTTTGGTTCTGTTACTAGCATAGATTTGGCAGAAGCATTAAATAAAGAAGGCCATACTATTGATAAAAAATATATTTCTATCAATGGTGGTAACATTAAGAGATTAGGACAATACGAAGCTGTAATAAGATTGCATCGTGAAGTAACTGTAGATTTTACTTTCGAGGTTGTACCTGAAGCTTAGTAAATTATAGTAGGTTAATAATTGTGAGAAGGGCTTTTAGCCCTTCTTTTTTTGTTTTAACTTGAGGTACTAATAATCTTAACTCAATTAATTAAATGAAAAAACTATTACCTTTTATTTTTTTGCTTTTTGGCTTTATTGTTTATGGCCAGGTAACTACATCTAATATCAATGGTGTGGTATTAGACGAGAATGGTGAACCGCTGCCGGGTGTTAATGTGGTGGCTGTTCATACTCCAACCAGCACTTCCACTGGGGCTGCAACCAATATAGATGGACGCTATAACCTAATAAACCTTCGTGTTGGTGGTCCATATACCGTAACATTTTCTTATGTGGGTTATAAGTCGGAAACCTTGGAAAACATTTTCTTAACACTTGGTGTTACTGAAAATATTAATATGAATATGGTTCCTGAAAACGAAGCCTTAGAAACTGTTGTGATTACTGGTGGAGGATCCGGGACTTTTGGTAATGATAGAACAGGTGCTGAGACAAGTGTTGGTAGGAGAGAACTTACGACTTTGCCAACGATTAGTCGTTCCGCTTCAGATTTTACTAGGTTGGAGCCTACAGCAAGTAATGGATCTTTTGCAGGTAGAAATGACCAATTCAATAACTTTTCTTTGGATGGGGCTATTTTTAATAATCCCTTTGGTTTAGATGCTGCAACTCCTGGCGGACAAACAGATGCCCAACCAATATCATTGGATGCCATTGACCAGATTGTGGTTTCTACGGCGCCCTATGATGTTACACAATCTGGTTTTACAGGCGCTTCAGTGAATGCAGTTACTAAGAGCGGAACTAACGAATTCCATGGAACAGTATATGGATTTTTTAGAAATGAAGATTTAACAGGAGGAAAAATTAAGGGAGAAAACGTTGTAAAACCAAAATTAAATCAAAGTCAATACGGATTTAGTGTCGGTGGACCAATTATAAAAAACAAACTGTTCTTTTTTGCCAATTTTGAACGTGATGAGCGAGATGATTTGGGTACTAATGGTTGGGTGCCTAATTCTGGGTCTGGAGCAATTAATGAATCTAGGGTTACAGAGGCTGACCTAATAACCGTTCAAAACGCACTTAGTAATTTAAGTAATGATTATAAGCCCGGCCGCTACAAGGGATTTACTTATGCAGCAGAATCTACCAAGGGTATTGTGAAATTAGATTGGAATGTCAATGATAATAATAGAATTGCATTCATTTATAATTTCTTAAATGCATCGAAAGAAAAACCTGCTCATCCAACTGCCTTAGGATTTAGAGGACCAAGTGCTACAACCTTGCAGTTTGAAAATACGGGTTATGAGATTAACAATAACATTCAGTCCTTACAAGTTGAGTGGAACTCGACCTTGTCTGAGACAATGGCCAATAAATTACAGATCGGCTATACCCATTTTGATGATTTTAGAAATCCTTTGTCGACACCGGCTCCAACAGTTACTATAACCAAGGATGGTTCAAACTACATAATTGCTGGTCACGAACCCTTTTCAATACACAACAAATTAGACCAAAAGGTTATTCAAATTACCGATAATTTCAATTTTTATTTTGGTGATCACACATTTACCGTTGGGGGAGCTTTTGAAAAATTTGAATTTGATAATTCATTTAATCTAGGTGTTTATGGTGCTCAAGGAGTATTTTTTCCTACCACAACAATGGAGGATTTTCAATCCCTTGTGAGCAGTGGAGATTTACAAACATTATTTGATGATGCCTTAGCGGCCCATGCTTCTTTAAGCGCAAATGGTGAAGGTGTTGCGGGAGGTTGGGCATTAGCGGAAACTAATGTCGGCCAATTGTCATTTTATGCTCAAGATGCTTGGAATATTACAGATAAATTCAAATTAACTTATGGGCTAAGAATCGATAAGCCATTGTTTTTTGATACTTCAGACAAGGCCCAGGAAGTTATAGATCGTGCTTGTTGTTACGCACCAGATATACCATATGTTAATCCAAATAATGGGGAGACGGTTTTATTAGATAATACTAAGATGCCAAGTAAGAAATGGCTCTTATCTCCTCGAGTTGGATTTAATTATGATATTAAAGGAGACAAAACTTTACAGTTAAGAGGAGGTTCTGGTTTATTTACAGGTCGTTTTCCGTTTGTATGGTTAGGAAACCAAGTTGCTAACCCAGAAGTTTTCTTTTACCAGGCGGTCGACCCTGATTACAAGTTTCCTCAAGTATGGCGGACAAATATTGGTATTGATAACCGATTTGAAAATAATTTGGTTCTTACTGCGGATGTTTCGTATACCAAGGATATTAATGGACCTCATGTTCAAAACTGGGGTTTGTTGAACCCATCTGGTACTTTACAGGGAGTTGATAATAGACGGATTTACACTGCAAATGATTTGATCAATAATGCATATGTCTTTTCAAATTCTGATAAAGGAAGGATTTGGAATGCATCTGTAAAGGCCCAACGGACTTTCGATAATGGTCTTTATACGTTGCTTGGATATAACTATTTAAATTCCAAAGATGTCAACTCTATTGAGGCAGAAATTACTGGTGATGCATTTGCTTTTAACCCTGCCTTGGGAAATGTTAATAATGACGTTTTAGCCTATTCAAAATATGGTGATACACATCGTGTATTTGGGGTTGCAAGTAAAAAGTGGACTTATGGTGATGACAAATGGGCCACTACCATAACAACCTTCTTCGAATATGCAAAAGGAGGTCGTTTCAATTATACTTATGGAGGGGATATAAACGGTGATGGATCTGCATTAAATGATTTAATTTATATACCAACTGATAGTGAAATTGATCAAATGCAATTCACGGGCTCTGGCCAGGCACAAGCATTTAAGGATTACATCTCACAAGATGATTATTTAAGTGATAGGAGAGGTGAATATGCTGAGCGTTATGGTGCACTAGCTCCTTGGAGGAGTAGATGGGACCTAAAAATTCTTCAAGACTATAATATTCAAATCAATGAGACTAAAACAAATACTATTCAATTGAGTATCGATGTTCTGAATCTCGGTAATTTAATAAGTTCAGATTGGGGAGTGATTCAGCAACCAACCAATATTCAACCGATTGGAGTAACAGTCGATCCGGATACTCGTGTTCCTACCTATACTTTTAACCCAAATTTAGAGGACACTTTTACATATGATTCTAGTTTGGCATCAAGGTGGCAAGCTCAGATCGGATTGCGATACATATTCTAAAACCAAATACATTTTTTAATTTTGAGCCCTGTTATTAGAAACAGGGCTTTTTTTATGAAATATTCCAGACTGACAAAAGAACAATTTGAAGAATTGCACAAAGAGTTTATTAATTTTTTGGCTACCCAATCCATTACTAAGGAAGAATGGGATAATCTAAAAGTAAATAAGCCTGAATTGGCAGAACAAGAATTGGATATTTTTAGCGATTTAATATGGGAGGGAGTATTAAACAAAGTGGGCTACGTTGAACACTTTTCAGAGGAAATGATGTACCTCTTTAAATTTGAAGAAGATGTCATGAAATTAATCGCCGTTAAAGTCGAAAATCCTGATGTAAATCTTTCAACCTCTGAAGGATTTCAATGGTTAAGGGAAAATTTAATGTCAGAAGAGGTGGAAATGTTCAATTCAAAAAAAGATTATTCGGAGGATCCTAATTATGACAAATTTAAATTAATTGAACAGGGAGGTAATATCACCAAAGGTGAACTGTTCGATTATTTTGAGAAATTGATTGCAAATTAAGTGTTTATTCGTAGCGCAACGATTCTATAGGATCTAATTTTGAAGCCTTTGCAGCAGGATAAGAACCGGAAATAATTGCAACTACGAAGGTTATAATCGAGGCCGAAATCATAGCAAACCAAGGAATCGTAAATTCAAGGTTTAGAGCGGAAGCAAATATTAAACCTATCAAAATTCCTAATACAATACCAGCAATTCCCCCCATCTGCCCAATAATAACGGTTTCAATTATAAACTGATTTGCGATTGTTCTAGGTTTTGCACCTAATGCCTTTCTTACCCCAATTTCTCTTGTTCTTTCTGAAACTGAAACGAGCATGATATTCATCAGAGCTATCGTTGACCCGAAAATGGTTATAATGCTAATAATCCAAGCGGCATAATACAAATATTGGGAGATTGAACTGATTCTATTAATTAAATCGTCGCTTCGACTTATTGAAAAATTATCTTCTTCTAGAGGTGTCAGTCCACGTATATTTCTAAAAACTAATTTTGCATCATCGACTGCATTATCTATGATTTCTGGATTATCCGCTTTTATGGTTATGCCATAATTGACATTTGGCAATGGATATAAAGTTCGGGCTTGCTGAATGGGAATATATAAATTGTTGTCATCGTTTGAACCGAAATCACCACTATTAGACTTTTTTAAAACTCCTATAATCTTAAACTTTGCGCCTCTAACACTAATTATTTTGTTTATTGGATTAACATTTTTTAGTAGGCCATTTTTTAGATCTTGTCCAATAACGCAGACATTTGAATTGTTGCTAATGTCGAAATAATTAAATTCCCTTCCTTCTTCAATTTCATACCCTCGGTTGTTGAAGGAATTTTCAGTTATACCCAAGACCAAAATTTCTGGATCGGTTTTCTGATTTTCAAATTTTACCTCTGCACTTGCAGTTGCGGTAAACGAAATTGAAACTTGAGTAAGAGGAAAATTATAATTTTCAATAAATTCTTTTGCTTGGCGATAGTCAATCACAGGATTTATTTTTTGCCTTTCACCCCTTCCAAAAGCCCTAAACGTATTTTGTTGCCGTTGAATTCCGAAAGTGTTTGATCCCATTGAAGAAAAGTTGCTTGCAATAGTGTTTTCAAGGGCTTTTACTGAACTTAAAATACCGACAAGTGCCATTATACCAATTCCAATTATTAAAACTGTTAGAACGGTTCTAAGGATTTGGGTAGAAATAGATTGCAATGCAATCCGAATATTTTCCCTAACCAACGGAAACTTCATGAAATGTGCATGTTTTTCTATTAGACACCAAAAGTAGTTTAAAGTTACTATAAAACTAGTCTATCTTTATCCTCCTCTAAAATTTCCCGTATTTTTGCAGCGAAAATTGAATTAAGATGGCAGCTAAACCTTCCGTTCCAAAGGGTACCAGAGATTTTGGACCTATTGAAGTGTCTAAAAGAAATTATATCATTGAAACAATAAAATCGAATTTCAAAAAATATGGTTTTCAACCAATTGAAACACCAAGTTTTGAAAATTATGAAACCCTAATGGGGAAATATGGTGAGGAAGGGGATCGTTTAATTTTCAAAATATTGAATTCAGGAGATTATTTATCAAAAGTCCCAGAAGATCAATATGTCAAACGAGACAGTAATCAACTTATACCTTTTATCTCTGAAAAAGCGTTGCGCTATGATCTCACGGTTCCATTCGCTCGCTATGTTGTTCAGCATCAAAATGAAATCGATTTTCCATTCAAACGTTATCAAATTCAACCTGTTTGGCGTGCTGACCGCCCACAAAAAGGACGATTTAGAGAGTTTTTTCAGTGTGATGCGGATGTGGTTGGTTCCAATTCCTTATGGCAGGAGGTTGAATTTATTCAATTGTATGACGACGTATTTTCATCATTAGGTCTTGAAGGTTGTACGATAAAAATAAATAATCGAAAAATTCTATCGGGAATAGCCGAGATAATGGGGGCTCAGGACAAATTGATTGATTTTACAGTTGCCTTGGATAAGTTGGATAAAATAGGTAAAGAAAAGGTGGAAGCCGAAATGCTTTCCAAGGGTATCGGTTCTCAAAGCATTGAAAAATTGACTCCACTCTTTAACTTATCTGGTGATTTTTCAGACAAGTTAGATCAACTAAGAAAACTTTTGTCAATTTCAGAGATTGGAATTCAAGGGGTTAATGAATTAGCCTTTATTGATGGTGCTTTTGAAAAGTTAAATCTCAAGTCTTCCAAATTAGTGTTGGATGTGACTTTGGCAAGAGGACTTAATTATTATACAGGTGCCATTTTCGAAGTCTCCGCCCCAGAAGGAGTTCAGCTTGGATCTATAGGCGGTGGTGGTCGTTATGATGATTTAACAGGTATATTTGGTTTAAAAGATCTAAGTGGTATAGGCATAAGTTTCGGGTTGGATCGAATTTATTTAGCCATAGAACAACTTGACATATTTCCCATTACCGTCACTGAAACTACCAAAGTACTTTTTGTAAATTTCGGTCAAAAGGAAGCTATGAAAGCCATGCAGGCAATTTCACTCATGCGTTCTAATGGAATTTCATCGGAGTTATTTCCGGATGATAAAAAACCAAACAAGCAATTGGCTTATGCCGATAAAAGGAATATTCCTTATGTAATTTTATTGGGAGATGAGGAATTGAAAGCAGGTAAGTATACCCTTAAAATTATGAAAACGGGTGAACAACAAACTCTTACAATCGAAGAACTCATAAAAGTTTTAAAATAAAAAATCCCGGCTTTAGGCCGGGATTTAATGTAGGTTAAGAATAAGATTTGGGGTTTATTTAACTAGAACTTTCTTCGATACCGAACCGCTTGCGGTATTGATTTTTAGAACGTAAGTTCCGCTACTTAAACTCTTAACTACATATTCAGATGTAACCGCTTCTGAAATATTTTCTATATGGTAGGCAGATTGTCCGAGAAGATTAACTAACTCAAGACTTTTAACTGTTATGTTTTCAGGATTATGAAGAACAATGCTTTCGTTTGTATTATAAAAATAGGCGTTAAGTTTTTCTGAAATAGGATCAATAATTTCTTCAATCTCTAATGTTTGGTTAGAACTTAGTGTAATTTCAAATTGATTTAAATGTTCACCTTTATCTAATAGAATTTCTAATTTACCATCCCTTAAATTGAAATATGTGTCATTTATAATGTCATGTAAATAAACATTTTGGGCGTTTGTAAAATTCTCCAATCCATCAAGTTGAAAAGTGTATAAACCACCAGTTCCGGCCCTTATTCCAATTGGAAATTTTGCTGAACTACTTTCATCATTAGAACCTTGTATTACAAAACTTTTGTCATCAATTATCCAGAACATATCATCCTTGTTATTGTCCTTTAGCATACCGTCATATCCCCAATCAATTGAAGGAGTCGTATTTTCATCAATGGTCAATAATATCTGTCTTCTCAAAGTGCTCGGTGAATAAAAACCTAACCTAATTTTTTTGCGATTATCTTCTGTAATTAAATCTCCAGAGTTAGACCGGGTGCGCATAAATTGTGAGTTAGATCCTTCTTTTTGAAAAATCCGTTGGCCATTATTAAAATTTATTTGACCACCGTTACCTTCAGCGTAAACAAAAAATCCTTGGCTTATAGGGATATATCTTCCAGGAGTCTTGGTTGGAGTACCACCTGTTGCAACAAGTGGATCATTAGTTCCCATGGCTGATACTGCCACACCACCAGACAGGTTGTAGGTTGCATAGCCGCCTTGGTACTCACTAAGATAGTGAGAAGCTCCACCCCAGTGCTCCCAAAAATAAAGGGTTCCAGAAATAGAGCCGGTATTGTTTAAAGCTGGACTGTTATCAATGATAAATTGATTTGCATCTAAGGCAGAAGGATATGGATTTCCAACTAAATAATCGTTTCCTTGGTTCACTGTTAAGTTGATATCACCATTGTTTGGTTTTCCTCGAAACACATAATTCTGAAGATCGCTTATTGCACCAGTACCTGGGCCTTTCATTGTAAATCCCTCACCTGGTGTAAGTGTTCCTGTACTTCTTACATGCTGCCATTCAGAATAGGTATTGTGAGTTCTATTGTCATATTTCCAAATCCAATAATCAGCAATACCAATAGGGGAAGTGGCCGTACCATCATATCCTGTTGTTAAGAAATTTATAGGACTACCACCATCGAGCAAAATATCTTTTACGGTGTAGCTATTATTGTTGGTGGCTGCATTTTGAATTCCCACAGGGCTAGACCAATAATTATAGGTGTATCTGTCTGCCGTACCTTGTTGATCTCTCTCTAAAGTGCCACCACTAGTAGGGTCGAAATCACTTCCAATAGGCTGAATCAGTTGAGATTCTCCTTCTAAATCCAATCTTGCTGTAGAGCTTACCTTTCCAATAGATAGATAATGGGTAATATTTAAGCCATACCCAATTTTGGCTGTATTATTACCGACAATAGTTAATCTACGTTCATTGACAGCTAGAGCCAAAAGAGATCGTGTGTCTTTGTTAATATGACTATTACTCATGAAAATGTTGTCGGAAGTTTCAACAATGTTCCAATCAACTGTTATATCTGAATCTACGATAGAGTTTTCTCCTGGAATTGTTTGATAATCTCCATTTTCCCAGGTTCTATAATCATCCCAAGTTCCAGTTGAGGTTGATTTATAGGGTAGAGGCGCACTTTGTGTTTCTAGAGCAACTGAATTGACTAATTTTCCATGAAATTTATTACTAGATTCATCCTTCACTTGTGAAGCACTGAACTCCGTCATAGGAAAATAGGCTTCCAAACTAGACCAACTAAGCGTTGACACATCATTCTTTGCTGGAGTAAAATTATTGCTTATAAAGAATGAACCGGCCACAAAATTTGTGTCTTCTTCAATTTGCTGATTCATCATAAAATGCAGTTGATCTGTTGATAAGGCCACATTCCAAAAACGCACTTCGTCAATGGATCCGGCATAAAAATTTGAAGGACTATCCTCTCCAGAAGCGCCAATAAATAAATCCCAATCTGCATTATCAGGTCTATCCATCACAAATGCCGAATCTAACACGCCATCTATGTAAATAGAGGTCAATGAACCTTCATAAATAATAGCTATTTCATGCCAAATAGAATAGGGAAGAACCGTTTTGGATGTAATACTTTCAAACGAACCATTACTCCACCAACTGATTTGAAGTTGGTTTGAACCATTTAGTCCGAAATCAAATCCTTCGGTAAATGCGGCATTTCTTCTTGCAATTATACTTGAATTAGCAGATCCGAATTCAGGTTTAATCCAAGCGGTTACCGTAAAATTATCCTGATTAAGGTAAAATTTCTTAAATACATTGATGTAAGCAGAATTAAGAGGATCAAACGAAACGGAGCCTGTTAAACCCATGACAGGTGGTACCATTGCATTGTTAGCCTCTGAAATAAACTCACTGTTTATTCCATTTGGATTCTGTAGCGAAGATATATCGCTAGGCATAATATTTTCTTGAGCAATGATCTTTAAGCTATGGAATGCCAATAGCAGAATTAAAAAAAGTAGATATTTTTTCATAAGCGGCGGTTTGATTACATATTCTCTGGCGGTTTAATCCGAGAGTGCAATAGATTTGGTTATATGGCTGCCATTATTATAAATAATTGAAAGCAAATAGGTCTTAGTTCTAAGGTTGTTTGTAGGAATAATTATCTTGGAATTATTGTTACCCGTAAATTTTTGAATGAGTTTACCAGAAAAATCGTAGAGTGAAACAATTTTTAAAATATTATCAGAGCCAGGTGAAACTGTCAATTCCTGTGAATATTTATTATAACTCAACTGAAAGTCATTGGTTGAAATCTCTTTATTTGAAAGTAAGTTTGAGCTGTTTATAACATTTAAATCATTTGAAAAAGCAATATAGAATCGATCCAAATATTCCCCCGACTCAATTTCAGTTGACATATCTTTTTCATTGATTTGATAGAATTCATCAAGTAAAGCATCGTAGATATAAACCGGGATCTCACTTTCGAAGTTCTCAAGGGCTTTCAACCTAATTTTAATAGGGCCTGAATCGCTCATAAACATTCCAAAAGGATAAATCTTTGAAGTTTCAAAATGACCAACGCCTTGTACAGTAAACCTGTAATTTTCAATCATAAAATTCAGGTCATTTGGCCGTGGATCAATGGTGAATGAATCATAACCAACATCAATACCATCGGTAGCGGTGTCATTTTTGGTGAATCCAAGTAACAAGGGTCTCACTAATCCATCGGGTGCATGAAATTCAATCCTTACTCTTTGTACTGAAAAAGAGTATGCTTTCGTGCTGCAAAATATTGAGGCTGAAATGCTTATTAAAAAAGCAAAACATAAGTAGGTAATTTTATTCATAGTTAGGGGCTTAGAATAAATATTAGTTTGATTTGGGACTCAAATATAGAATTATATTTTAAAAATATCCATAAAATGCAAAAAAAATCGATAAAGTGTATAATTTTTAATTTTCGAACATAAAAAAAGCGGCTAGAAAATTGGCCGCTTAGTTTAATTTATATTGGTGGGTTTAATCAATAATTACCTTTTTATTTATAATGCCTTTGTTGGTAACTAACTTTATAATGTAATTGCCCGAAGCCGCTTGTTTCACTGGGATTCTAAACTCATTCACCATGTTTGGTAAGTTGGTAGAATTCCAATCCTTGACCGTTTGACCAATGATATTTATAAGATAAATTTGTTTTGCATAAACATCTTCAGGCATTTGAACATAAATTTCATGAGAGTCACTTAAGAAATTAACTATAACTGATTCAACGTTAGAATTGTCAATTTTCTCATTTTTCTTTTGATCTTTAGTAAAGGTTACATAAAATCTATCGTTATATTCACCTGCTTCCAAAACAATCTGAAGGTCTTTATCTTTAATATCAAAGTAAGTATCATTTAACACATCGTGAATGTATACTTCTGGAATGACTTCAAAATTTTCAAATTTTTCTATGGATATTTTTAATTTCTGCGTTTTTCCAACAACTAGATAAAGGGGATAGCGTTTGGTAACTTCAAATTCTCCAACTCCTTGTGTTGAATATGTTTGGTCATCAATGGACCATAATAAATCACTTTCATTGATACCAAGGCTAGGAGCATCATAAGCATTATTGAAGGAATCATCTGCTTTGTTATTGGGGATAAATCCTAGCAATAAGGGTCTTATATAATTCTTTTCATTTGTAAATTTCAAACGGATTCTTTGGATAATATTATCATTTGTATCATTATCTATCGAATTATTCTTATTACTAACTCTTAGAAATTGTGATGTATTGTCACTGGTGGTACCTTCTTGTTCAGGGAAAAATACCCGCTGGTCATTTCTAAAATCTACAAAATCTACGTCACTACTTCCGTTTACCCAGTCTGAATAAACGAAAAATCCTTGTCCCACCGGTATATATCTACCCGGTGTTTTGTTAGGTGTACCGTCACCACTGATTAAATTAGAGTTATAAGTGGCCGCATCGTTACCGCCTGTTAAATTATAGGTTGCATATCCACCTTGGTAGAGAGAGAGCCAATGAGAGTCATTATCAATATAATGTTCCCAAAAGAACAATGTGCCCCACATCGACCCTGTAGTATCAGGATTTCCTCCATACTCAGTCTGTATATTGTCAAATATGAATTCATCTGCATCAATGGCAGAAAGGTATGGGTTTCCAACTACCATTAAATTTTGAAACCCTAAGTCAACGGCAATTTCGGCATTATTAGGTTTACCTTTATATGTGTAATAATGTTGACCATTTGTTCCATCGGGCCCACTACCTTTCATGGTATGTCCTAAACCAATTTTAAATGCTGTATTCTCAGTGATTTGCTGCCACTGATAATAATCTAACCATTCATCAGCGTTCCAACCATAATTATCATAAATGTTGAGCCAATAACGTGGCTTTTGAAGATTAGGATAAGTTCCGAAAGCATCATATCCGCCTATCCAAGTTATAGATACTGGAGGATTTCCGGCATCATAGTTAATGCCGTCGTAAAATACATCCTGAATTGAAGAATTCACATTATTGGCATTGGTGTTAATTTTTGACACTGGAAATGCAAAATAATTATAGTTATACATATTTGTATTACCGTATCGCACCTTGGTAGCATGCCCTTCGCTGGAAGTATCCAAAGTACTTTCACTGAATTGATCTCCCAGGATATTGCTTGGATCCAAAACGTCAGTAACAATTGGTCCATGAAGGTTATTTGGATAATGTAAATAATATTTCTTCTGCACCAGCTGAGACTCACCAATCAAATCCATTGTGCCATCAAGCTTTAAATAATGGGTAATCCATAAACCTCTACCTGCATTAGTTTCATTGTATGGAGAGCCTTCCCTGAAAACAGTAACGTTGCCTACAGGTCCAGGATTATCAAGATCCTCAATTGCAGATAATCCCAGTACGGTAGTTATATTATCACTGTCTGATGAGTTTGGATCATCCTCATTTAAATCTACATCATGATAAATTTTTACAATATTCCAATCTATTTGGTTCCCATTAATACCAGCACTATTAGGAGCATCCCACACATCAGGATGAGCCCAAGTATTTATGTTATACCAATCACCATTTTGTTTGGTATAATAAGGTAAAGGAGCCGTTTCATCTTGAACTGTGATAATGTTAACCAATTTTCCATCTATTCCAGATCCATTATTAGGGTATAAATAGCCATTAGCAACATCTCCTCCAGTTAATTGGTTCATTTGGTAATAGGAAACTAGATTACTCCAACTTAAAACTCCATTATTTGCAACATTTGGTATATTCAATGGAATTTCATCTCCCATAACTCCTCCATTGTCATGGATCTGCTGGTTCATCATATGGCGTATTTGTCTATGATTGAGGGCTACATTCCAGATTCTTAATTCATCCATCCAGCCTTTAAAATGGTTGGTTGGAGCGTCAGGGTTTGGACGGTCCATTGCACCAAGTAAAAATTTCTCGTTACCATCGGTACTAGTCGGTAAATTTCCTCCAGACGTTGCCATTAATATTCCGTCTACATATAATTTATAATTGGATCCGTCAAAAGATACTGCTGTATGATACCATCTATTGGTACCAATAGTTCCTGCTGTAAGTGAATTAAGGTTATTGTCCCATCTAAATTTTAAATTACCTCCTTCAAGAACCAAATCATAACCGCCTGCAGCGAGATCTGTTGCATTTCTTTTTGAATAAAGGGTTTGAGTAGAAAAGGTTGGATTTTCATGATTTTTAATCCAAAGTTCAATCGTAAATTGTCTAGGATTTGTTTGAAATAATGGACTGTCGATAAAATCGAAATCATCACCATACCTAACATAATCATTAAACCCATCAAAATCTAGGGTAGAACATGAGTTCAGAAACACTTCAACTGTATCGCTACATAATGTACTGCCATCAGTATCTAAAATAGTCCAAACGAAGGTATAATTGCCAGCAGGTCCATTTACAAGTGCTTCAGGATTATTCTTGTCTGATACCACACCTAGATCCTGTAAATCTTGTGCAGATAAATTAACCCAGTCATAGCCAGTATTTGCAGGTCCAGAACTGATGGTCCATTCACCTAATATATTGGTTGGTCGATAATCCTTGTAATATGTATCGTTCACGGCATCATAATAGGCATAAGGATCACTTGAATCACTCAAATCCCAACTACCATCACCGGCCCCATCATTTTCATCG
The DNA here is from genome assembly GCF_015476115.1 of Aegicerativicinus sediminis. Lineage (GTDB taxonomy): Bacteria > Bacteroidota > Bacteroidia > Flavobacteriales > Flavobacteriaceae > Aegicerativicinus > Aegicerativicinus sediminis. Next base: position 3,127,071 of record NZ_CP064295.1, read on the forward strand.
AAGTCAATTAGACCGAATTTTTCCTCAACCGGAATAAGATCCCAATCGCCATTATCTACTAATTCTTTATAATTTTGGTAAGGTGATTTAAAGTTGTCATAAGCCTTTAAATTAATTCCACCACCACAGTTGATAGGATCTGCCGCTCTTGCAGCTCCGGCTTGGGCATAATATACGGTTAGAGGAACAATTTCAACACTATTAGGATTTTCACAGCCATCAACTACGGCTCTTACGTTATAATCTTGTAGACCAGGAGTTTGAGGTGTTGCAACAACCTGATTAGTGTTTGTAATTGGCTCAACGGTTATACCATATTGATTTCTCCATTCTACAAAGGCTGTACCATCATTGCCAGGTAAACTCATGCCTTCTATAGCCCATGAACTTCCGCAATTTCTAACCATTGTGAATCGAATTCTCAGGTTGTCATATAATCTATAAGCATTCAAGTCAATTTGTACTGTATTAAAATCGGTATAACTCGCCGTGCCACTATTTACAGTATTGCTTGTATCTCCTGAACCAACAATAATGGAACTAGTTCTATGATTATGACCTGATTCTGGATTTTGGGTTACAAATTCACTGTCAAGGAATGGCTGATATGTTGTACCTCCGTCAGTGGAAATTTCAATAATAGCGGCTGAAGGAGGGGCAGCCTCATATTGGCCAGAATTTTCATCCGTTTCACAGCTTGTCATGGCACCGGTTAAACTAAAGGATTCCAAATATTCAAACATTGGATCGTCTATACCATTCAGATTAAATATGGGAGTTTCTAAGGTTGTAACCCGCAAATCTTTATTCGTAAATCCATTATAATCAGTATCGTAGGTATCGTCAGGGAAAATGTCACCATAAGCTTCATAAATTATTGGGTGCTTGTCACCGGTACCAGTAGTATTATAATAACCTGCGGTTATACCAAATTTACCACGATCTTCGTAAGGATTAGGATTGTCGTTATTATAGGTAATGCCATAATATGTTTTATCGGGGTTGGTAACCGACCAGTTATTTGGACAAAAGGCACAGTTTCCTGAGGCAGATAATTTTCCTAAATCATCATCCACCAACCAACTGCTCCAATCATTTGTATTTAATTGGCCCTGATCAAAACCACCAGAATAATTAAGCTGGTCACCCCCATAATTAATAGTCGAAGACAATGTAGACGACCCTCCCAAACAGTATTCTGTCGGGGCGGCTTGAACGGGTTCGGGCTCTAAATCCTCTGGGCTAACCACTGCTACATAAGCAACATCAGAGTATTGTAATCCACAAGCTCCAGTAGCTGATGAGGTGTCAAAATCAAAAACAATTCGGTAAGCTCTTGAGTCTGGAATGTCACCAACTGCATAAGAGGTTAAACCTTCAGTTCCGCTAATCGGTTGCCAAGTACTTCCGGGGGCCAGTATTTCCCATCGAAGGATAAATTGAGAATTAATATTGCCAATTAAATCCAAAGTAACGTCAGGGTCATCATAACAAACAACAACACCACTACCCGTGCCTGAATTTCCTATAGTCGAAGTTCCAACAATTTCATAATCACTAGGATCTAAGAAAGGTTGAATTGAGATGGTTTCAGTATGTAAATCTCCCAAACATCCATTTGGTCCCGCCTCGGCAGGAATCGTATAGGTAATGTCATATTTAACTTCTTCGTTTCCGTCGAAGGACACAGTAATTTCTCCTGTATTCGTATCGATGGTGGCATAATTAGTTCCATTTGATGATACTATAGAATATGTTCCGCCAGAATCGGGTGCATTTGTTACCTGAATTGAGGTAATACTTCCACAATAAAATTCCTGGGAATAAGAAAATTCAGCTTCTGGGTTCGGACTAACAGTTAAGTTGAAGTTATCTGATTGTAAAGGAGGACAAATACTACTTGGTCCATTAATAACAAAATAATAATCTCCAGGATCATTGGTGTCATCAACATCATTAAAGGTATAATCTAAGGTAGTAATACCAGAATTAATGGTTCCGGTTAATCCAGAATCTAAAGGAGTACCAATGCCAACCTTATACAGGTCAAAAGTTCCAATTGAACCTGAGGCTATAATTGTAACAGAAACATCATTTGTGCCACCCCCTAAACAAACTTCTATATCAGTAGGTTGTGTGGTAATACTTATTGTTTGATTCACATTTAAAGTTACCTCGTTGGAAGTTTTTACAGAACATAAACCGCTATTTCCAGAAACAACAACATAATATGCGCCAGCATCGCTCAGGGAAGCTGAATTAATTGCTAAGACATTAGAATTAGATCCAACTGCGACATCATCTGAAAATCCATCCGCAACATCACCTTTATACCATTGATAAGATAGAGGTTCATCGCCAACGGCAACAACACTCAGTTCAGCATATTCTCCTGCACAGACTCCAACATTTTGTGGTTGGGTAGTAATGACTACTTTGTCAATAATTGTTAGTGTCATTATTTGTGAAACTGCAATACAAGGTCCTGTACCATCTGGGTCATTTGTTGTATATTGTAAAGTAACCGTTCCGGCATTTGCATCTGCCTGATTAGGAGTATATTGGTCACCGGTTAAGGTTCCGGAAGCGGTTAACTTGGTCCATGTTCCACTAGTCGCTGAGCCACCAAAACTTCCTAATAAGGTAATTGTTTCATCTTGACAAGCCGTTTGGTCCTGCACACCATTTATGGTCGCTGCAGGATTAATGGTAAGTACCATGGTGGTGCTTGCGGCCTCACAGGCTTCAGCTCCATCCGGATCATTTGTGGTATATGTTAAATTTACTATACCAGCAGTAATATCACCGGATCCCGGGGTGTAATCTGCACTTACATTTACACCGCTATTGGAAATATTAGTAAACGCACCGTCTCCATCTGTGGTCCATTCTCCAGAATTCGCAATAGCGGCACCACCCACACTAGTAGATAATGACGCTATTTCTCCCTCGCATATTGTTTGAGGCGTTAAATTTGCTACTGTTGCTTTAGGATTGATAGTAACTACCATTGAAGCACTCACCTCACCGCAAGGACTATTTGAATCTGTTGTAGTAAATGTTAAGGTTACATTTTGCTTGCCCAAATCACCGGGATCAGGTGTGTATATGGCAGTTGGTGAAGTAACGTCAGAGAAACTTCCTGGACCAGAATTGGTACTCCAAACTCCAGAGGAAATAACATTAGTGTCACTGAATTGAGCATTTAATTGAACTGTGTCATCCGAACAAATGGTTACGTCAGCCAGACCAGATATAAAGGGAATAGGAGTGACAGTTACAATGGCAGAACCAGTTAAACTTTGCGTGCAATTTAAATCACTATTCCATGCTACATCAACTAAGGTATAGGTTGTGGTTTCAGATAAATCTCCTGTATCAATATTGGCCTCTCCATTACTATCTAATGGTATTGTAGCAGTGGTGGGTGTACCTCCATTATCAATTTCATATGTAACGGTGGAATTTGGTTCACCGTTACGTATTTCTATGGTAGTTCCGGTATTCTCACATATTTCAGAATCAACAGATGAAATTGTAACATCATCATCTAGGATATAAATGTACATAGTATCAAATGCACCACCACAATCACCACCTGGATCAATAGTTTGGATATCAATTTTTATAACATCGCCAGGTTGGACATCATCTGGAAGCGTATATGGCCCATTAACGTGAGTGCCATGATTTCCAGCATTTGGAAATGATCCCCCAGCATTATTGTCATCCCACCACCAATGGCTATTTTTATTTGGGTTTATGGCTCCTCCACCAACATATCCACTTAAAGGAACTGAAACCGTAGAAGCACAAATATATTGATCAGGCCCTGCGTCCGCTTGTGCATCTGCACCTACCGTAATATCTAAAGTTGAACTTGTAGAGGTCCCACATACATTATTAGCGGTAACGGATAATATGCCACTTGTGGAGTTTCCAGAAACATCAATAGAAATAGTATTGGTCCCTTGCCCAGTAATTGTAAAACCTGTTCCTGAGTAAGACCAGGTATACGATTGGATGTTAGGATCAGCCGGACCTATTGTATATACTCTATTTGTAACTGGTGGACAAAGTGAAGTTTCTCCTGTTGGAATAGGAGGAGTAGCCGGAGCTATAAACTCATTTACCACTACCGAATTTGAACTTGTAACAGCTTGACCATTTGTACAAATATCAGAATCGGGTGTCATCACCACATAAACTTCATTACCGTCCGCCAGAGTAGAAATATCTAAGGTGGAAGAATTTGTTCCAACAGCTACGTCATTTGCAGTTCCATCTTCTGGATCACCAACATACCATTGATAGGAAGGGGAAGTTCCTCCATTTGTTGGAGTAGCAGTAAAGGATACCTCTATTCCATCGCAAATATCCATTGGACTTGATTGGTCGATTACTACTGACTGAGGTAATAGAGGGTTAACAGTTATAATAAATGAATCGATATTATAACAAGTTCCGTATGAGGAACGAACCCAATATTCAGCAGTGGAGGTTGGAGACACGTTAGTGTTTCCTCCAGTTAATTCATTAGTATTATTTTCTGCATCATTCAAGGAATTGAAATAACTTAGATTTGGGCCGTCGGTATCTGATTTAGTCGTTAATTCAAAACTTTCTCCTAAACATATTTCTATATCCTCTCCGGCATCAACTATAGGTAATGCATCTATCGAAATTAGAATATCTTCGGTTATAAAGCAACCTTCAATTGTTTCGGTTCGAACATAATACGTGGTTTCCGAAGTTGGACTAACGTTACTGTCAGAAAGTGCATTTGTTCCATCTTCAGCATCAGACAAAGTTGAGTGAAACGTAACTGTATTTCCAGGACTTATGGCTAAGGTATTTAGATCAATACTAGTTTGACTATCTGCACAAACTGATCCATCTAATACTGCTGAATCAAATACAGGCAAAGGATTTACCGTAATTTGAATGTTATTAGAAATTGCCAATAATGGATCTGGACATTGTACACTTGGTCCTGGAGTAACAACAAGATAAAATATATCGCCATCTTGAAGGTTTTCCGTCAAATCATCCCCATATACAAATGAATTAACAGTGGCTATTGAAATATCGTCGTCATTTGAAGGGTCTCCGTCTAATTTATCATCCTTAGATCCAACTACTTTAAACCATTCAAATTCTGGATTAGTACCGGTATTAAGGGTTTGTGCCGATATATTAGATAGGTTAATTGATTCTCCTTCACAAATAGTGTTAGTGGAAACTTGAGCAACAACAGAAGGAACTGCTGGGGTATTGGTTGTAATTGTTACAACATTACTTTCAGCCTCACAGGCAAATGTATTACTTGTTATTGTTAATTTAACTTTTGTGTTATTGGTAACTGGAGTAGGCAAGGGAAATTCATCTACATCAATACCATCAAGAGCTAATTCATACCCATTTCCATCTACATCATCAACATACCATCTATAGTAAAGGTTTGAACCTGCATTTGATACAGTTGAGGTAAAATCAACTGGCACATTAGAACAAAATACAGTTTGATCTGTACTTATTGAAACATTGGCATTTTGGCTAGCATCTGTTACAGTAACTGTAGCCGTACAAGTGCTTTCATTTCCATTCCCATCATTAATGGTCAATGTAACTTCATTGTCGCCTATATCATCGCAATCAAAGGTGCTAGGTAAAACACTTACTAAGTTTACGGTTCCGCAATTATCCGTTGAACCATTATTAATTTGATCAGGAGTTATTGAAGCATTTCCACTACTGTCTAATTGTATAGAAATATCTTGGCAAATTGCTGTTGGCGGGGTAGCGTCGCCCCCTGTGTTCGAATAAGTCTGTCCCGGAAGGTCGTTTCCGTTTGCGTCTGATACGGTGAATGTATATTCCACGGTCCATGCGTCGTCCGTCCCGGTCACGTTGGTTCCCGTAAGTGTTGCGCTCACGGCCCCTCCGCAGTTGTCGGTATATCCCTGGATGGCAAGTGCTGGGTCGAATGCCGCGGCAGTGCCTGCGTCTGCGCTACATGCGTCGGTTCCTGTTGTGCCCGCATAGGCGGTCCCGGTCAGCGATGGCGGGGTAGCGTCGCCCCCTGTGTTCGAATAAGTCTGTCCCGGAAGGTCGTTTCCGTTTGCGTCTGATACGGTGAATGTATATTCCACGGTCCATGCGTCGTCCGTCCCGGTCACGTTGGTTCCCGTAAGTGTTGCGCTCACGGCCCCTCCGCAGTTGTCGGTATATCCCTGGATGGCAAGTGCTGGGTCGAATGCCGCGGCAGTGCCTGCGTCTGCGCTACATGCGTCGGTTCCTGTTGTGCCCGCATAGGCGGTCCCGGTCAGCGATGGCGGGGTAGCGTCGCCCCCTGTGTTCGAATAAGTCTGTCCCGGAAGGTCGTTTCCGTTTGCGTCTGATACGGTGAATGTATATTCCACGGTCCATGCGTCGTCCGTCCCGGTCACGTTGGTTCCCGTAAGTGTTGCGCTCACGGCCCCTCCGCAGTTGTCGGTATATCCCTGGATGGCAAGTGCTGGGTCGAATGCCGCGGCAGTGCCTGCGTCTGCGCTACATGCGTCGGTTCCTGTTGTGCCCGCATAGGCGGTCCCGGTCAGCGATGGCGGGGTAGCGTCGCCCCCTGTGTTCGAATAAGTCTGTCCCGGAAGGTCGTTTCCGTTTGCGTCTGATACGGTGAATGTATATTCCACGGTCCATGCGTCGTCCGTCCCGGTCACGTTGGTTCCCGTAAGTGTTGCGCTCACGGCCCCTCCGCAGTTGTCGGTATATCCCTGGATGGCAAGTGCTGGGTCGAATGCCGCGGCAGTGCCTGCGTCTGCGCTACATGCGTCGGTTCCTGTTGTGCCCGCATAGGCGGTCCCGGTCAGCGATGGCGGGGTAGCGTCGCCCCCTGTGTTCGAATAAGTCTGTCCCGGAAGGTCGTTTCCGTTTGCGTCTGATACGGTGAATGTATATTCCACGGTCCATGCGTCGTCCGTCCCGGTCACGTTGGTTCCCGTAAGTGTTGCGCTCACGGCCCCTCCGCAGTTGTCGGTATATCCCTGGATGGCAAGTGCTGGGTCGAATGCCGCGGCAGTGCCTGCGTCTGCGCTACATGCGTCGGTTCCTGTTGTGCCCGCATAGGCGGTCCCGGTCAGCGATGGCGGGGTAGCGTCGCCCCCTGTGTTCGAATAAGTCTGTCCCGGAAGGTCGTTTCCGTTTGCGTCTGATACGGTGAATGTATATTCCACGGTCCATGCGTCGTCCGTCCCGGTCACGTTGGTTCCCGTAAGTGTTGCGCTCACGGCCCCTCCGCAGTTGTCGGTATATCCCTGGATGGCAAGTGCTGGGTCGAATGCCGCGGCAGTGCCTGCGTCTGCGCTACATGCGTCGGTTCCTGTTGTGCCCGCATAGGCGGTCCCGGTCAGCGATGGCGGGGTAGCGTCGCCCCCTGTGTTCGAATAAGTCTGTCCCGGAAGGTCGTTTCCGTTTGCGTCTGATACGGTGAATGTATATTCCACGGTCCATGCGTCGTCCGTCCCGGTCACGTTGGTTCCCGTAAGTGTTGCGCTCACGGCCCCTCCGCAGTTGTCGGTATATCCCTGGATGGCAAGTGCTGGGTCGAATGCCGCGGCAGTGCCTGCGTCTGCGCTACATGCGTCGGTTCCTGTTGTGCCCGCATAGGCGGTCCCGGTCAGCGATGGCGGGGTAGCGTCGCCCCCTGTGTTCGAATAAGTCTGTCCCGGAAGGTCGTTTCCGTTTGCGTCTGATACGGTGAATGTATATTCCACGGTCCATGCGTCGTCCGTCCCGGTCACGTTGGTTCCCGTAAGTGTTGCGCTCACGGCCCCTCCGCAGTTGTCGGTATATCCCTGGATGGCAAGTGCTGGGTCGAATGCCGCGGCAGTGCCTGCGTCTGCGCTACATGCGTCGGTTCCTGTTGTGCCCGCATAGGCGGTCCCGGTCAGCGATGGCGGGGTAGCGTCGCCCCCTGTGTTCGAATAAGTCTGTCCCGGAAGGTCGTTTCCGTTTGCGTCTGATACGGTGAATGTATATTCCACGGTCCATGCGTCGTCCGTCCCGGTCACGTTGGTTCCCGTAAGTGTTGCGCTCACGGCCCCTCCGCAGTTGTCGGTATATCCCTGGATGGCAAGTGCTGGGTCGAATGCCGCGGCAGTGCCTGCGTCTGCGCTACATGCGTCGGTTCCTGTTGTGCCCGCATAGGCGGTCCCGGTCAGCGATGGCGGGGTAGCGTCGCCCCCTGTGTTCGAATAAGTCTGTCCCGGAAGGTCGTTTCCGTTTGCGTCTGATACGGTGAATGTATATTCCACGGTCCATGCGTCGTCCGTCCCGGTCACGTTGGTTCCCGTAAGTGTTGCGCTCACGGCCCCTCCGCAGTTGTCGGTATATCCCTGGATGGCAAGTGCTGGGTCGAATGCCGCGGCAGTGCCTGCGTCTGCGCTACATGCGTCGGTTCCTGTTGTGCCCGCATAGGCGGTCCCGGTCAGCGATGGCGGCAAATTATCAACTACAGTTACAGTTGAAACACAGGAATCACTAGTTGTGTCATTACTATCAGTAACAGTTAAAGTAACGGAGTTTAGTCCTAGGTCAGCACAAGTGAAGTCAGATACATCAATTGATAGCCCATTACCTGTACTGCCATTATCAACTTGAGCCGCAGTAATAGTTGCATTTCCATTAATATCTAAATATATGGTGATATTTTGACATAATGCAATGGCAACCAATGGGGTTGCTAAATTATTTTTGGTAATTTCAAAAACCCCAGAAGCTGAAACACTTTCAGAATTAGATAATTGCTGTTTAGTATCATTATCAATAACCCCAACCAAACTTGCATCTAGCGGAATTATTTTTGGGTTTTGCTCCAAAGGGGAGGTGCTACTGTTTCCAATAGCAATGAAGAGAAGAACGACAAGTAGGAATAAGTAATTTTTCTTCATATTATTTTGAGTTAGGGCTTTCTATAACACTAAAACCTCATTGATTTTAGTTTAAAAAATCATGAGGGACTGACTTTAATTAATTTTAATGCTATTAATCGTTTAATGAGGGAGTTGTAAAATTATCAGTAGCCCCGTGCCATAACAAATATTATCGTTGAAATACCGTTTTAGTCTTTATAAACCGTTAAAGTGAGTTATCGGGTTAATTTCAAGATTTCGATTAAAGACTAATCGGATACAAACGAAAAAAGGCTGCCAATTGGCAGCCTTTAAATAAGTGATAAGTGGTTAGTTAATAACTATCTTTTTGTTGTAGGTTTTTTGTTCGGTTTCCATTTTCAACACATAATTCCCTGTTGCTGTATTATTAACCGGTATTCTTATTTCATTGGAGGAATTTATGGAGAATTTACTCCAACTATTCACCGTTTGCCCAATCATATTTACTAATTGAACAGATTTGATATTTAAATCGCTTGGGGCCTTAATATAGATTTCTCTACTGTTAGTTAAATAATTGATTATTAATCCAGTAAATTCTTCTACCTCAACAATTTCTTTTTCCTCTTTTTTAAAGACCATATAAAATTGATCAGTATAATCTCCTGGTTCAAGAACTATTTCTAAATCACCTTTCGATAAGTTAAAATAAGTGTCATGGACTTGATCAAAGACATATACATTAACTTCATTTTCGAATCTTTGTACTTCGGTAAGTTTCATTCTATAAAGTCCTTGTGTTGTTATTTTTAAATTTAACGGTATTCGAATATTTTCATTGAACTCCTCCCTACATTGAATAGTACATAATTTATCTTCTACTTTAAAGGAGAGATCATCAATCAAATTATCATTATTTACAGCGTCATATCCTGGGTCAAAATTTTCAGTGGCTTTGTTCAAAGTTGAAAATCCTAACAACAAATTTCTAACTGTTTTAGTAGGTGCTTCAAAAGAGAACCTCAAAGTTCTATTTGGATAGGTTTCTTCCGGGTTATTTGTTAATTGATTTGTTTTCATAGTCCTCATAAAAGTGGAGTTTCCAGAGGATTCACGTTCAAAATAGCGTTGATCGTTTTCAAATTTTATTTTTCCTGAGGCAACACCACTAGACATTACAAAGAAACCCTGCCCCACTGGGATATACGGCCCGGGTAATTTGGATGAACTGCCTAGGCCACTTATTAGAGAAGAATAGGGGGCTAAAACTGCTCCAGTTAAATTTCTTATAGCATACCCGCCTTCATAATCTTCCAAAATATGTGTTTTGTTTGATGGATAGTGTTCCCAGAAATATAAACTGCCATACATGGTTTGTGTGCTATTAGAATTTCCTCCTGGTATATTATCCAAAATAAACTCATCAATCCATACTGAAGATGGATAAGGGTTTCCGACCAAGGCCATATTGCCTGTTGTAATGGTTACCTCAATATCGGAGTTATTTGGTTTTCCTTTGAATGTGTAATTTTGCTCACCGTTAGAATATAAATTAGAACCTACTCCACTTCCTTTCATCGTAAATCCTAATCCAGGTGCAATTGAACCGGAATTACCGATGTAATTCCATTGTGCATATTCGGCCCAAGCGTCATTTTCTATAATTCTATAATTTTCAAAAGCGTATAACCACCTCTTACTTAAGGTGATGGGGTTATTACCTCCTGTTGCGTCATAACTATTGGTCCATTGAATGGATTTTGGATTGTTCGTATCTGAACCATCTAAGAGTGTATTGCCAATTGTATATGGCATATTGATGGAGGTGGTGTTAATTGTACTTACCGGAGATCCCCAATAATTATAGTTGTAAATATTGGTAGTCCCTTGCTGGTCTCTCTCAATGAAACCTGAACTGGTAATGTCTAATTCGCTATCATTTAATTGATCGGCGGTATATCGCTTTTGAATTAATTGAGAATCTCCAACTAAATCAATTGAGCCGTCAAGTTTTAAATAATGAGTTATCCACATGCCACGACCAGGATTATATTCATTTTTGGTACCTGATTGAGCGACCGTTATTTCGTTTGAAGTAACAAGTAATCCTAAAAGGGTGACATCTTTCTGTTCTAAATCTACATTATGACTAGTCTTAACTATATTCCATTTAATCTCTTTTCCATTAATTCCGGTAGAGTTTGGATAGTCCCAAACGGTGTTTCCATAAGTCCAAGGGGTAGCGGTAGAGGTGTTGGTCCATTTGCCATTTCTAATAGTGGTGTAGGGTATTGGTGCCGTTTCCTCTTCAGGTGTAAAAATGTTTCTAAGTCTACCGTTTACACCTTTATAAGCTGTTAAGAAACCACAATCAACATTCATTCTGTAATATCCATCTAAATTGCTCCACGTTAGAGTTTCATCTTCGGTTCCATTTTGATCTGTGTCTCGGCCTGCAATACGTCTCGGAATGACTTCGCCCATTACATCATTTCCAGAGGCTTTTATTTCCTGGTTCATCATCTGATGAATCATTTCATCACTTAAGCCAATATTCCAAACTCGAACCTCGTCAATCCATCCATTAAAATAGTTTACAGGTGGATCATTAGATGCTCCACCGTTATCCATAGCCCCCAAAATGCAATCTATATCCGTTGGTGTAATTCCTGGAGCCACAGCTGAGCCCGATTGATTCCCAACATCCAATCCATCTACATAGAGCTTATAAGCACCGTTAAAGGTTACTGCGATATGATACCATCTATTAGAAGATATGGCATGGCTTGAGGTAATTGTTCCAGAACCTGAAGTGGAATACCATTCAAATCGTGGTTTTCCTCCCACTAATCTTAAGGCGTATCCCGCACTATTGCTATTGGCGTTCTTTTTTGAAATTATGGTTGGACTTCCAGAAGTGCTATTGGGCTTTACCCACATTTCTAAAGAAAAGTTACCATTAAGGGCATAATTGTCCCTGAAATTCACATAGTCGTTAATTCCATCAAAATTCACATAATCACAATTTGTGATGGTGATACTAACGTCGTCATAACAACCATTAGTAAGAGTCCATCTTAATACATAGGTTCCAGGTTGTCCAGTGAAAGTGGCTCTGGGGTCCGTGTTACTTGAAAATGTTGCAGTTGCACCGCAGGTCGTGGTTGGACCTGAAACAATGCTCCAACTTCCAGTGACTCCCGTTCCTTGGAAATTTATATCACCAATAGCGGTGTTTGGAACAACATAAAGTCCATTTTCATAGGCTCCATTATTGTAATTTTCAACAGCTGTTAATGTATTGTCATAGGCGTTAAGTGGTACAGTTGTTTGTCCACATTCTCCTGAATTTGGAGTGCGATCCTGACCGGCATAAGCCAGACTTGTATTTATATTAATGAATTCGGTTCCATCATCGGTATCTGCCCTACATCCATTTACTAAAGCGGTTACTCCATATTCCCTAATACCTGGTGTTACAGGCTCTACCGCAACGGTGGTTCCGGTTGCCACAACAGTTCCTTTTTCATCTGTCCATTCCAAAACTTCATCAATAGGGGCGTAAGGAAATCCTACATCATCAATAACCCATGCGCTATAAACATCAAAATTATGAGGTACTGAAGAACACGTATTACCCGCACCAGTTGGAAAGTAGGCGCCATTACATTTTGACTGTCCTTGCGCATCATAAGAAAAACGAACCCTTAAGCTTGATAAATTAATATAATCGGAAAGGTCTACTGAAGTGTATCTGAATGGGTCAGATGTTGGTTGCTGCCCATTTGGTCCAGTACCACACGAACCACTATTGGTCTTAACTGAAACTCCAGTATTATTGCCGGATGTAAAGTTGTCATTTTGTTGGGTGTTTAACACAATATCATAGGTATTTCCACCGTCTAACGACAATTCAATTTTTCCATTGGCACCATTACAGAAATAATAGGCTGTGTAAAAAGTTAAAATAGCATCTCCAGGATTCATTCCCACCGTATTGAAAACAGGTGTTTCCAATGTAGAGGAATAGGGACCTTGTGCAATTGCAAATTTTGTATTGTCGCTGGTGTCGTAACGAATACCTGACTGAATTACAGGACCGTTCGTTTCTTTCCAGGTAGGCTCATTTGTATTATTACCACTTGCGGGAAAAAATCCGTCAATACCATTAACTCGCCATCCATCAGGCTGAGCATAGTTGAAAAGTCCTCCATCTCCAAATTGACCAAAGGCTTCAAAATAACTTTCGGCCACAACGGTTACGTCATCTCCTAAGCAGATATCCAAAGCAGTAGTACTAACAATTATTGGTGGTTCATCTGGGGGTAAAAACCTAATGACAGCAACTGGTGAAAATTCTATACAATCACCAGATTGTATTACGGCTCTAACCACGGTTGTGGTGGTTAGATTTAGTAAGGTTATCTGAAGTTTTCCAGCTGAATTGGAAACTGTTGTCCAATTGGCACCTTGGTCATTAGAAAATTGCCAATTCTTAATGTTTGCTGTAGTGATATTGCTACTTCCATCAAGATTCAATGTTAATTGAACATCTTTCGGAATTGTAACACCTCCTGGACAAGCAGTAACCTCAATTAGATCATCGGCAGGTTGAGGATTATCAGGTATGGGGTTTACAACAACACCGGTAACTGTACCACTTGTAATTGTTGGAGCTTCCACAATAACTGTAACGTTGCAGCTACTACTATTGCCATAGGCATCAGTAATTGTAAGGGGAATGGTTCGTGTTCCAATATCGTTACATCCAAAGGAAGTTTGCGACATGCTTAGTGTAATGTTCGAACATGTATCTCCAGAACCATTATATATTGAATTTATATCAGTAATATTTGCTTGACCAGTTGAAGGATCGAGAGTTAAGGTTATTGGTCCGGCACAAGAAGCGTCTGGTGCGGTAACGTCTTTCACTAAAACATTTGCTGTGCAGGTTGAGGAATTTCCATTGGCATCAGTAACCGTTAAGGTTACCGTATTGTTTCCAATATTACTACAATCAAAATTTGCAGGGGAAACCGATAAGGTTGGTACACTACAATTGTCATAAGAGCCGTTATCAATATCATCAGCATTTATAGTTGCCTGTCCATTTCCAAGTTCAACCGTTATATCCCTACATAAGGCTACAGGAGGGGTGGTGTCAGATGGAATTACGCTAAATGTACAGGATGATGAATTTCCTGAATCATCTGTTGCAGTTAATGTTATTTGAGTGTTTGAGGTTATCACGGTTCCTACTGCTGGTGACTGTGAAATACTTAGGTTGTTACCACAATTATCAGATGCATTCAAAAGCCCTGTAAAATCAATAAGTGTATAGTTGCAGGTGGAATCAAAACTTACGTTTTGGTTGCTTGGACAGGTTATTGTGGGATTAATATTATCCTCCACGGTGACCGTTGCGGTGCAGGTGGATGTGTTGTCGTTGTTGTCGGTGACGGTAAGTGTCACGGTGTTCGCACCAATATCGGCACAGCTGAAACTTGTCTTGCTGGCGGTTATTGACTTGATGCCACAGGCATCATCGGACCCGTTGTCGATATCGGCGGCCGTCATGGTCGCATTCCCAGAGCTGTCCAGCTGAAGTGTTATGTTCCTGCAAAGGGCAGTCGGGGCCACATTATCCTCAACGGTGACCGTTGCGGTGCAGGTTGCTATGTTATCGTTGTTGTCGGTGATGCTAAGTGTCACAGTATTCGCACCAATATCGGCACAGCTGAAACTTGTCTTGCTGGCGGTTATTGACTTGATGCCACAAGCATCATCGGACCCGTTGTCGATCTCCGCGGCGGTCATGGTCGCATTCCCAGAGCTGTCCAGCTGAAGTGTTATGTTCCTGCAAAGGGCAGTCGGGGCCACATTATCCTCAACGGTGACCGTTGCGGTGCAGGTTGCTATGTTATCGTTGTTGTCGGTGATGCTAAGTGTCACCGTGTTCGCACCAATATCGGCACAGCTGAAACTTGTCTTGCTGGCGGTTATTGACTTGATGCCACAGGCATCATCGGACCCGTTGTCGATATCGGCGGCCGTCATGGTCGCATTCCCAGAGCCGTCCAGCTGAAGGGTGATATTCCTGCAAAGGGCAGTCGGGGCCACATTGTCCTCCACGGTGACCGTTGCGGTGCAGGTGGATATGTTGTCGTTGTTGTCGGTGACGGTAAGTGTCACGGTGTTCGCACCAATATCGGCACAGCCGAAGCTTGTCTTGCTGGCGGTTATTGACTTGATGCCACAGGCATCATCGGACCCGTTGTCTATATCGGCGGCCGTCATGGTCGCATTCCCAGAGCCGTCCAGCTGAAGGGTGATATTCCTGCAAAGGGCAGTCGGGGCCACATTGTCCTCCACGGTGACCGTTGCGGTGCAGGTGGATATGTTGTCGTTGTTGTCGGTGACGGTAAGTGTCACGGTGTTCGCACCAATATCGGCACAGCCGAAGCTTGTCTTGCTGGCGGTTATTGACTTGATGCCACAGGCATCATCGGACCCATTGTCGATATCGGCGGCCGTCATGGTCGCATTCCCAGAGCCGTCCAGCTGAAGTGTTATGTTCCTGCAAAGGGCAGTCGGGGCCACATTATCCTCAACGGTGACCGTTGCATTGCAGGTTGCTATGTTATCGTTGTTGTCGGTGATGGTAAGTGTCACGGTGTTCGCACCAATATCTGCACAGCTGAAACTTGTCTTGCTGGCGGTTATTGATTTGATGCCACAGGCATCATCGGACCCGTTGTCGATATCGGCGGCCGTCATGGTCGCATTCCCAGAGCCGTCCAGTTGAAGTGTTATGTTCCTGCAAAGGGCAGTCGGGGCCAGATTGTCTTCTACAATAACATTGGTGGTACAAGAAGAGGTGTTTCCTGCTGTATCAGTAACAGTAAGTGTAACTGTATTACTTCCGATATCGGAACAATTGAAATTAGTTTTACTTAATGAAAGATTGGCAATACCCACATTATCCGTGGATCCAGAGTTGATATCGTTTACATTGATGGAAGCATTACCAGAACCATCAAGACTAATTGTAAAATTAGCTACACAATTAGCTGCCGGATTTTCATTATCTGTAACATTAATATTGAATGAACATGTTCCTAATATAGTTCCAGTCGCATTTTCTTCTTCCTGAAATGTTATTGTGGTTGACCCAATTGGAAATTGTGATCCAGAAATAGGTCCTTCAGTTTGTGTTATGGTACTTAAACCTGCTCCCAAAGTTGGAGAAGGGTCAGAAAAATTTACGACTGCATAGTCTAATCCAGTATCAGTGTCTGAATCTATATCCCCTTGACAACTAATTGCCAAAGTTGATTCTATTTTATGTGAAGTGGTCGCCTCAAATTTATATTGATTAATGTCCCAGTTGTTATCTAGCTTGTGACCATTTTTAATTTCTACAATGGATAAACCAGCCAAATTGCTATCTAAAGGAACAATTTGGGGTTGTAAATAAGAGATATTAGTAGAGGCTTGAAACTTGTATATAACAAGTATAAGGATGACAAAGCTGAAATATAGTTTTTTCATCATAAGTAGGCATTTAGGGCAGAGGGAATAATCTAAACTTAAATTGTATACAGTCAGTAAAGTAGGGGGCACTGACTGATTTTAAATCCTAGATTCTGTTTCCCAGTATGTTGTGATTACTAGTTATTGTTATGTCATGCTTTTATAATTCAGGCGAAAGATAGAATAAAATTTTTAATTTATATCCATGAAATGCAAAAAAATCCGACAAAAAGCAAAGTTGAATGACATTTAACCATGTTTCTGTGTACTCAAATAGGCTGAAACGTTCAGTCTATACACGTTTTAATGATAAAAAAAGAGGGCATAACTGAATAGTTATGCCCTCTTAAAATTTTCTGCTTGTAATTAGTCTTCTTTGCCTAATTTCAAAAACTTGTATACAAAGCCGGCTAATAGTGCGCCTATAATTGGAGCTACCCAAAACAACCATAATTGGCCTATTGCCCAATCTCCGACGAAAATAGCTTGACTTGTGCTTCTAGCCGGGTTTACAGAAGTATTGGTAACGGGTATACTAATGAGGTGGATTAATGTAAGAGTTAAACCAATAGCTATTCCTGCGAAACCTGCCGGGGCTTTAACATAGGTCGATCCAAGAATTATAAATAGAAATACAAACGTTAGGACAGCCTCGGTTACAAATCCTGAAAGCAAACTAAAGCCTCCTGGGGAGTGATCACCATAGCCATTGGCTGCAAAAGAACCTATATCATTCCCTGGAGTTCCAGTGACGATTAGGTAAAGAATTGCTGCTCCTGCAATTCCGCCAAGAACTTGTGAGATAATGTATGGAAGAAGTTTGTTAGTTTCAAACCGTCCACCTGCCCAAAGGCCAATGCTAACCGCAGGATTTAGATGACAGCCAGAAATGTGTCCAATAGCATAAGCCATTGTCAATACGGTTAGACCAAAGGCAAATGACACACCGACAAATCCTATTCCTAATTCAGGAAAACCTGCGGCCAATACAGCGCTACCGCAGCCACCAAGAACCAACCAGGCGGTTCCAATGAATTCAGCAAGATAACTTTTCATAAAATAATTTAGATTAATTAGTGAATAACTAAGGATTGGTTAATATCCTGAGAATAAAAATATTAAAATATTGATTATGATTTTGTTATGTTTCTAAAATCGAACTTAAAAAGTTTAATTTAATTTTTCAATGGCAATAATTATTGGATATCATTTTCTCCGTTTACATGCTTTTGATAAAATTTCCAATCTTCCTTGGCAACGTTTCTACCCAATTTTAATCCTTCAATATTATCCGCTTGAATATGATAACCACCCAAAACCCTAGAGATACCAGCCATTTCAGCTGTTTTTGAAAATGTCGGGAAACTTAAAGTCACCGTATCACCCAAATTTTCAGGTTCTGTTAAAGCACCTGCAACCAATTCTACCTCTTCCCCAAATTCATCACTTCCTGTCCATAATCTCAAGGCTTCAGCACATCCACCGCTAATAGTACTATGCCCAGAGGTGTAACTTGGGAATGGAGGACATAAAAATGTATCTGGGGAGTATGGCCGCCAATTTTTTCCTTCCATTTCCATGATTCCTTTACCGATGCCTCCCCAAGCTTTTATTTTTTGTTCCCCGAAATATTCGTGAACTAGGGCATAGGGCCGAGCAAAATCATAAAACATTTTAGAATCCCATGAGGCTATAAACGCATCCATGGCGACAATTTGATTGTAGAAATACATTTTAACATCTTCATCTAGAGTATGCTCGTCACGACGTGATACGTCTTGGGCAAATTTTAACCAATGTCCGGCTTGTTGTACAGATTGAGGACCATCTCTCATAAATTCAACTAGGGCTTTCTGCTCATCAGTTAAATTAGCCTGCAATTCAATGACTTCCCAAACCTCTTTTTCCAATTGTTCAGAACCGATCATTGGTGGTGGTCCTGGCCTAAATTGATCTCCAGATTCCAATCCAATTGGTGTCACTTTATCCCAATAGGGGGTTAAACATTCTGGTGCAAAACGTCCACCTTGCCCATCTGAAAAATATTTTGGCTGCCATCTATTAGGATCTATGTTTTTATCAACAGGGTTAATTGGTTCATAATTAACATAATTATGATATGGTCGGCCTTGTGACCCTTTTTCCTCACCGTATTGATTGGAACCATCACCCCGTCGAGCTTCAATAACCGCTTTGGCAGCAAGATTACCTATTCCTTGGGGAGTCGTTGGGTCTAAAGAATTGTCATTAGGATTTAAACCGAAATCTAACATTACTTTTTTTAAATAGATTGAATCGGAATAATAATACTCATTCATTGCACGGTAAGCTGCATAACTAATGGCAATCTCTTTATTTTTTAAATTTTGTTCTTCAATAGGTCTCCTAGCAATACCATTTAAATAAACTGGAGTAGCCACTGAATCGTAGCGGGTCCAAGCATCAAAAACGGAAACAAAAATTAAAGCCAAGTATCTAGAAGTTATAGTTGGTCTGGGTTTAAACCATTCTGTATCATGAGCAGTGGCCTCAAGAGCTACTTTCCCCCATTTATAAGCCACATTGTTTTCTCCAAGAGGTTCGGCAAATGCAGTTTTTTGGACAGTATTTATAGTCGATTTTTCTTCTTTACAAGAAAATAAACTAATAAATACACAGACCGAAAAGAAGATTCTGATCATTAAATTAGATTGACAAAGATTAGTAGTTAGTTGACTGAATACTAGTTTGTTTTGGAAATTAATAAAACTTTTTTATCCGATTAAAACTAGCCATTCACAGTACTAATATATTAATCGCAATCGATTGTTTAAAGTTTTTCTAGGTTAAATCATTCTTTAACGATAAAAGCTAAGAAATAATAAAGGGATTTAATGAATGCGAATCAGATATTTCAGTATTAAGATTTAGTAATTCTTAAACCAATTAATCTAAAATGGTGAAATAAAAAAACCGGCAGAATTTACCGGTTTTTATTGTAGCGAGGACGAGATTTGAACTCGTGACCTCCGGGTTATGAATCCGACGCTCTAACCAACTGAGCTACCTCGCCTAATCGTTTTTAGCGGGTGCAAATATAGCAACATTTTCAATGCTTGCAAACAAGCTTGTTCAAATTATTTTTAAGTAAATAAGTTTTAATGTTTACAATTAATGTATATATTGAGCGATCTAAAATTGAATTCGCATATGGATGAAAAAATAAAGTTTGAGATGGAGTTCCCCATCCACGCTTCACCACAACTTTTGTATCAATATATTTCAACACCTTCAGGTTTGTCTGAATGGTTTGCTGACAACGTAAATTCTAGAGGTGAGAAATTCACTTTTATTTGGGATGCCAGTCAGGAAAAAGCTAAGCTACTTAGTAAAAAGAGTGGTGAACGAGTTAAATTTCGTTGGTTAGTCGACGAGGAAGATGGGCATTCTTATTTTTTCGAAATACGTATCCAAGTAGATGATATTACAAAAGATGTCTCGTTAATAGTAACGGATTTCGCTGAGGAAGATGAAGTGGAAGAAGCCAAAATGTTATGGGATAATCAAATTTCCGATTTAAAGCATGTATTAGGTTCGCCCTAACCTTAAATAAGATTGTATTTTTGTCCCGATTAATTTTTAATCGGGATTTTTTATGATTAATGTTAACGGTAGATTATTACAGCAAGACGCTCCTTCTATTTATTTAGATAATAGAGGATTTAAATATGCCGATAGTGTTTTTGAAACGCTTAAAGTAGTACGGGGAAAAATTCTTTTCTGGGAAGATCATTATTTTCGTTTGATGTCTTCCATGCGAATAATGAGGATGGAAATCCCTATGACCTTCACTATGGAATTTTTGGAAGAAGAAATTCGTAAAACGATTGAGACTGAACCTAATGAAAATTCTGTGTACCGTGTTAGATTAGTTGTTGCAAGAACAGGAGGAGGGCTTTATAGTCCAAATACTAATGACATAGATTATTATATAAGTTTCGCTTCCTTACAAAATGAATTATATTCAATAAACGAAGATGATTATGAAGTTGATTTATTTAAGGATTATTACGTCAATACTGGTCTGTTATCGAATATTAAAAAGTCAGATAAAAGTTTGAATGTTTTAGGGAGTATATATGCCAAGGAAAATGATTTTCAAAATTGTTTGCTTTTAAATAATGACAAGCATTTGGTTGAGGCCCTAAATGGAAACATATTCCTAGTTTTTGGTAACACCATAAAGACACCTTCATTAGATCAGGGAGTTTTAAAGGGAATCATAAGGCAACAGCTGATTGAAATAATTAAAAAAGATCCAAATTATAATTTGGAAGAAACTTCAATTTCACCTTTTGAACTTCAAAGAGCCGATGAGGTTTTTATTACTAACGTTATTATTGGGATACAGCCTGTTAGTAGATACCGCAAAAAGGATTTCGAAAAAGTTAACGTTAATTATTTACTAGAACAGTTAAACGAGAAGGTTAAAAATCAGTTATAACTTGGGTTTTCAGGAGCATTGGACCAAATGGAATATTCACCTCCAAGTTCAAGCATTTTATCTTTCCAAAAATTGTTACAACATTTTTTGATTAACTCATTGGCAAATTCATTTTTAGTAACTACCCATGAATTTGCAGAAAGCTCATTTTCCAGCTGATTGGGTTCCCACCCAGAATATCCTAAGAAGAATCGAATATCCGTTTCTTTTAATTGGTTGGTGGTTAATAATTCCAATACCTTGTCGAAATCTCCACCCCAATAAATTCCTAAAGAAATTTCAATACTATCAGGAATGAGATGAGGAACCGTATGGATAAAGAATAAATTGTCTTGTTCCACAGGACCCCCATTGTAAACCTTAAACGATTTATCTGTTGTGGAGATAAGTTCATTAAGCGTAAATTTTAATGGTTTATTCATAATGAAACCAATAGTCCCCTCAGAAGAATGATCAGCCAATAGAATGACCGATCGGTTGAAAGACATATCACCGATGATAGATGGTTCAGCAATAAGCAGATGTCCTTTTTCGGGCTTTAGAGTAATCATTTGTAGGATGATTTAAAATAAAACTATAACATTTTTATTTAAAAAACAATAATTTGACGGGCTAACCTAAAACAAAAAAAGCCTGCTGGGAGCAGGCTTCTTATTTTTTATAACATCAAATGTTAGTTAATTGCGTCATTCAAGTCTGAACCTGCTTTAAACTTCACAACATTTTTTGCTTTAATTTTAATAGTTTTGCCAGTTTGTGGGTTTCTACCTTCGCGAGCTGCTCTTTTAGCAACTGACCAAGATCCAAATCCTACTAAAGAAACTCTTTTACCTTTTTGAAGAGCACCTTCTATATCTATTAAAAAAGAATCTAATGCTTTCTTAGCCGCAGCTTTAGTAATTCCAGCATTTTCTGCCATTCCATCGATTAAATCTGATTTGTTCATAAATTTTAATTTTTAAATTGTTTAAAGTAAGGTTAAATAATTTGGTTTTACCCTATACAAATTTAGACGGAATATTAAGCTACACAAGGAATAGCAAGGGAAATTGGGATTTTTGTTGATAACTTGGAGCATTTGTTGATAACAGTAGGCGTAGTATCGACGAAATACGCCAATTCCAACAGTAATAAGGGTTTAGAGCATTTTTGCGTCTTTGGAAAATGAAAAACCATTTAAAAAGGATTTTATATCCATTTTCCTTTTTCCTTGAAGCTGCAATTCATTCACCAAAATAAAGCCATCCTTTGCGCTAACCTTCATGCTGTCTCCCTCAATAATTATAGTTCCAACAGGTTTAGGATGTTCAGTAGATTCAAAATCAACATCGTACAATTTAACTAAGTATTCAGTATCGTTCGTAAGGAGCACAGACCATGCGGCAGGATATGGATTTAACCCCCTTATTTTATTAAATATAGATTCAACTGGAAGAGACCAATCAATTTTAGTGTTTTCTTTAGTTAGCTTGTTGGCTGTTTTAAGCTGTTCACTTTCAGGTTGCTTTTCGGTTTTAATATTTCCGTTTTTAATAAGATCTACAGTTTCAATGACCAATTCGCCTCCTAGTTCCATCATTTTATCATGCAATTCACCAACCGTTGTAGTTTTGCCAATTTCGATCGTTTTGCTTAAAATAATTTCACCAGTATCGATTTTATCGTCGATAAAGAATGTGGTCACACCAGATTTTTTTTCACCATTAATAATAGCCCAATGGATTGGTGCTGCACCACGGTAATCTGGAAGCAGGGAGGCATGTAAATTAAATGTGCCAAACTTGGGCATCTGCCATACCGCTTTCGGTAACATTCTAAATGCAACCACGACTTGCAGATTTGCATTTAACGACTTCAATTCTTCCAAAAACTGTTCAGATTTTAGGTTGGTTGGCTGCATTACATGTAAATTCTTTTCTATGGCATAATTTTTTACAGCCGATTGCTTAAGTTTTTGGCCTCTACCGGCAGGTCTATCTGGTGCGGTGATTACTCCAACTATATTATAATTGTTTTCAACTAACTTTTTTAATGTGGCCACCGCGAAATCTGGGGTGCCCATAAATACGATACGTAGATCCTCGTGCATTACGAAAATTTGATTTTATATTGGTTATTATCTGTAATTTCAATTATGTCATCCTCTAGCATCCTTTTTAGGATTTCAATTAATACCTTTTGTTCTAACTTGGTTTTTTGCTGAATTAGACGACTTGTTAGCGGACCGGATTCTAATATGGTGATAATAGTATTCCTTAATTGCCTGTAATCTAAACCCAGGGGTTTTGTAGTCTTTTCCAAACATACTGAACAAACACCACAATTATTAGGTAATTCTTCTCCAAAATAAGATACCAAGGATCTCATTTTGCATTCATTGTTATCATAAAAGAAATGGATGACAGAATGAATATTGGATTCTTTGGTCGAATAATACTCTTTCAATTTAGAAGCAATTCTGTTTATGGTTGCATCATCCTCTCTGGGCTCTAAAAAAGTTACTTGGGTATCAGTTACAGAATTATGAAAAACAATCAAACCATCTGTTTCCAACTTCTTTAATCGATTAACTATTTCACTTTCTGGTATACTGGTTTTTTGAGCTAACAATTCAAGATTTATTGGCAATTCATGCTCGAATATTCCTCCATAGGTTCTTAAAATTGTTTGTACCAAACCTTGCATACTTTTATTGTTTTCAAGGTATTTGAAAATTTCCTGGGTACTGGTTTCAAATTTGAGGGTTGTTTTATACTTAAAATTTTGGGCAAGTTCAATTACACTATTACGATCTAATAATTCTAAGGCATTATAAGCCATTAAGGTATTAAAGCCATAAACATTGCAAAACTTCTTAAAATTTAAAGGGAATATGTCATTTGTTCCTTCGCCGTATGGGATTTGAAGAAAGCTACTAAGTTTGCGATAAATCAGTTTTAAATCTTTTACGGTTGGAAGGTTAGCCAAAAACTGTTCGATTAACCTAGATTTATCATGTTGGTCTAATAAAATTAATGCTTTGGATGCCTTTCCATCCCTTCCGGCACGCCCAATTTCTTGATAATAACTTTCTAAACTTTCAGGTAAGGAATAGTGGATTATCAATCGTACGTCTTTCTTGTCTATTCCCATTCCAAAGGCAGTGGTTGCTACCATAACTTGACATTGGTTAGATTTCCAGGATTCTAATCGCTCAGCTTTTTGATCATTACTTAATCCGCCATGGAAAAAAGATGATTTGATATTATTCTTTATTAAATATTCTGAGACCTTTTCAGATTCATTTCTACTCCTGACGTAAATTATGCAGGATTCGGAAACGGTACTAACCTCATGGAGAATTTGGTAAAGTTTATCCTCAGTTTGCTTAACTGAAATGGCTAGGTTGTCTCGATGAAAGGTGCCTTTAAAAATATCTCTTGATTCAATTTTTAAATAATTGCAAATTTCCTCGACTACTTTCGGTTTGGCCGTTGCAGTTAGAGCAATTATTGGCACATTGGGTTTAAGATCACGGATTTCTTGTAATTCCAAATAAGCTGGTCTAAAATCATGGCCCCATTGCGAAATACAATGCGCTTCATCTATAGCAATAAAGTTAATATCCATCTGGGCAATTCGTTCTTTAACCAAACTTTGCTGAAATCGCTCTGGAGATAGATAAAGAAATTTATAATTACCATAAACAGCATTATCCAGTAATTCATTTAGCCGGTTATAATGTATATTACCGCCTAGCCCAATAGCTTTAATTCCCTGCTCTTTCAAACGGTTTATTTGGTCGTTCATTAAGGCTATAAGTGGGGTAATTACCAAGCAAATTCCATCTGTTACCAATGAAGGAATTTGGTAACAAAGAGACTTTCCTCCACCAGTTGGTAATAGAACGAGAGCATCATTCATATCTAATACATGCTGGATTATTTCCTTCTGATGTGGATTGAATTGGTTGTAACCCCAATAGTGCTGTAATATTTCGAAAGGTGATTTAGTCATTCTCTTTTAACACATCAAGAATGAAATCTGCTCGGTGTACGATGCTTCCAAATGGAACTTCATGAAGTTGATAATCAAATTTAGAGTAGGTTTCCAGCAGGTTTTCATGAATTAATTTTGCCTGATCGAAATTTTCATATCGTTCACTATCACTTTCAAAAATTGATGCCCAAGGCGGCAATACAAAAACATGGTCGTAGCTGTGTAATTTAGATGCCTGCTTGAAAAAATCGGGATAAGGAACATTGATATAATGCATGTAAGCTAAAATGTCGGGTATTCCACGATCGATAAAAATAAGTGGATCCGGAAAAGATGATGCTTCTTCAAATTGGGCTATCCTTCCTTCTAATAACCTTCGACTAAATTCTACAGGATCGGTTAAAAATAGTTGTTCCGTTCCATCTTTTCTGGCATCTAGGGTCACTTGTCTAGAAATTTCTTCAAGACAGGTGTAGCCTTGGTTTTTTAATTCATTGATAACAGAGGTTTTTCCTGTACCTGGCCCTCCGGTTATGACAATTTTTCTTGATTTCAAAATGGCAAGATTTTCGCTATAAAAGTCGTAATTAAACGAATAAATAAAAAATGCAAAGTTCAATGTATCTTTGCGAAGAAAGGAATTAAAAATGGCGTTAAGTAAAGAACAAGAAGAATTTTACAATAAATTAAGATCACAATTATTTGAAACGGCGAGCTGGCCGAGTGAATATTTATACAAGTTTATTGTGCCTTCAGATAAAAATAAAATAAAACAGATTGAGGATTTGTTCGACAATTTAGGTGCGGTAATTAAAACCACTGAGTCTAAAAATGGAAAGTATACTAGCGTTTCCATAAATGTAAACATGAAAAATCCTGATGCTGTTATTGAAAAATATCAGGAAATTGGTGAAAAGGTTGAGGGCGTAATTTCTCTCTAATTTTCTGTCTTCTTGTCCTATTTTTTGTATTTTGCAAGCATGCAAATGAGCTTCATTTAGAATAATTAATCACAGACATTTTACGATTTTGACTAACGAATTAGAATATAATACAGAGCGGGAGCATCTTATCATACCAGAGTATGGTCGACACCTTCAAAAGATGGTGAATTATGCAAAGGATCTTCCGACAAAGGAGGAAAGAAATAAGGTGGCGAAGGCAATTATCTCTGTAATGGGAAATCTTCAACCACATTTAAGGGATGTGCCAGATTTTCAACATAAACTTTGGGATCAACTTTATATCATATCGAATTTTGAATTAGATGCAGATTCACCATATGAAATTCCCTCTAAAGAAGAATTGATGTCTCGTCCAGAGCCTTTAAAATATCCACAAAACCATCCCAAATACCGGTTTTATGGTAACAACATTAAAACTATGATAGATGTTGCTAATACATGGGAAGACGGCGATATGAAGGATGCCTTAATTTATACAATTGCCAATCACATGAAAAAATGTTTCCTCAATTGGAATAAAGATACCGTTGAGGATGATGTCATTTTTGGCCATTTAAAGGAACTTTCTGGAGGAAAAATTAGATTGAGTGAAAGCGATGAGGATCTTACGGATGCTTCAAGCTTAATGAGAGGCAAAAAGAAACATTCCAAAGGTCACCACAAGAAGAAATCTAACCGAGGTCGTAAACGTTACTAACCTAATTTCATGTCTACATTTGTTATTGAAGGGGGACAACCTTTAAAAGGTAGTATTAAACCCCAAGGCGCAAAGAACGAAGCCCTTCAAATACTTTGTGCAGTTTTGCTTACTAAAGAAAAAATTGTCATTAATAATATTCCAGATATTGTTGATGTTAATAAATTGATTTCTCTTTTAGGTAAACTAGGGGTTAAAATTGAAAAGTTAAGTCAAGGCTCTTATTCGTTTCAAGCCGATGATATTAAACTTTCTTACTTAGAATCTCCTGAATTTAAGGAAGACGGGAAGGGATTACGAGGAAGTATTATGATAGTAGGCCCTCTTTTGGCACGTTTTGGTAAGGGATATATTCCAAAACCAGGAGGTGATAAGATAGGAAGACGGCGGTTGGATACGCATTTTGAAGGTTTTATAAACTTAGGTGCAAAATTCAGATACCGGAAAGAAGACCAATTTTATGGGGTTGAAGCTGATAGATTAAAAGGTGCTTACATGCTCTTAGATGAAGCCTCCGTAACCGGTACTGCGAACATTGTAATGGCTGCAGTTTTGGCTGAAGGAACAACTACCATTTATAATGCTGCTTGCGAACCATATCTCCAACAATTATGCAAAATGCTGAATAGGATGGGAGCTAAGATTAGCGGTATTGGTTCTAATCTTCTAAAAATAGAAGGTGTAGATGAGCTTCATGGTACAGAACATACAATGTTACCAGATATGATTGAAATTGGTAGTTGGATTGGGCTTGCCGCAATGACGCGTAGTGAACTTACCATTTCCAATGTAAGTTGGGATGATTTAGGACTTATTCCTAATGTTTTCAGAAAACTAGGGATTACCGTTGAAAAGGATGGAGATAATATTCATATTCCTAAACACAATGATGGTTATGAGATACAAAATTATATTGACGGTTCAATTTTAACCATTGCAGATGCGCCATGGCCTGGATTTACCCCTGATCTACTTAGTATAATTTTGGTTGTGGCAACGCAAGCTAGAGGTAGTGTGTTAGTGCACCAAAAAATGTTCGAGAGTCGATTGTTTTTCGTTGATAAATTAATAGACATGGGAGCTAAAATCATACTGTGTGATCCCCATAGGGCAACAGTAATTGGTCATGATTTTAAGTCTACATTGAAGGCTACTACAATGACCTCACCTGATATCAGGGCAGGGGTTTCACTTTTAATTGCAGCTCTTTCCGCTAAAGGCACCTCTACGATTCACAATATTGAACAAATAGATCGTGGTTATGAAAGGATTGACGAACGCCTTAAAGCCATCGGAGCAAAGATCCAACGTGTTTAATAATTTTAGTTAGCAGGATATTTTTTCAGCTCGTTGTCAATTAAATTGGTAAGGTTATTTATTTCTGTCAATGCTAAATTATAGACGGCATTTTTTCCTTTGGTTAAAAAAATACTTTCAATAAATATATTTTGTAATTCTACTGAATAAAGTTTGTCTGGCTTTACAATTTGAAGATTGGAATAATTTATAACCCCTCTTAATTCAGGGGATAATTCTTTCATTATTATTTCCCAATGGATATCCTCCAATTTATTCATATAGCTGTAAGTAGATTGAAGCTTTTGGAGTTTGTTTTGAATTTCGGTGTTTTCAATTAATTTAAAATCCCCACTGTTTACCAAGGTCTCGAACACATTCCCATTTCCATTAAAATCTGAATACTGAGATAGGTTCATGGCCATTATTGCTAGGGTATCTGCATTTTTAAAGTTTTTAGAAGAAATCAGATGATTGGCAAATTCATATTGATTACCATAAAACTCATTTTTGTTTTTAACTACTTTTATTTCTTCAAGATTCTGGGATATTTGGTCTTTAATGTTTTTATAGATTTCAATTTCCTCTTGTTTCTTAACCTTTTGTGTGTTCCAGTTATTGATTTTAAGCGCAATCAATATTCCAATCACAACCAAAATTATCTCACCGATAGCATAAAATACATATTTCTTAATCTTATTTTGAAAGATATATTTAAAGCGTATAGATTTAAATATTTTCGGCATGATTCCCGAATTTATAATCTCTTCCCAGTAAATTTTTGGGAGATATAAACCTTGTAGATTATTTTTTTAGGCTTGAGGGGGAATTAAAAATTGATTGTTTTTTTCCCTGAAATAATCGCAGTAATCAATAATCCCAATCCTAAACCTGCTATGATTGATCCAACAAAATATAGAGCGGAAGTTTGCAAGAATACGAATCCAATTCCTAAACCTAAAAGAAGACCACCGCCTATCGCCCAAGTACTTTTATCTCTATATAACTGTGACATAATAAGGATTTTATATTGTAAAAATAAGACAACCTATTTTTCAATATTATGATTTAAGTCAAGGTTTTAAGGTTTAAAGCATTGGGCCATTACTAAATAAGCCCCGATAAATCGAGGCTTTTATTTTATTTACTACTGTTTGGAATTGGTGGAGGGCCATCAGGTATTATCGGTTCATATACTGTGTCTCCTTTTCGCATTTTAAATTCATCCTTCATTTTTTGGATTAAATCTGGATTTTCATACAAATCCGCCATTGTCATAGCCATTGCTTTTGCTGCGTAAATCATTCCTTTATGACCTATACTCATACCTCCGCATGCCACCACGGCCCAAGAATGCCATGGTGTGTTTTTTGGTGCAACGGTAACGCTAAGATTAATATTGGGTACATTCCAGCTAACATCTGCAACATCTGTAGAGCCTCCAGGTGGATTTTCTGCTGTTTCTCTTAGGGGTTTTATCGCACTGTCAAAACCGATTTGTGGTTTCTCTGTTGCCTCTTGGATTTTTTTCGCAAATGCAATTTCCTCCTCAGTGTAAGTAATAGGTCCCAACAATTCTAAATTCGATTGCATTATTTTTTCTCCTTCCCGATTGACGAGCATTTCCCAGCAACCTGATATTAACGAGAATTTGGACTCAACATTTGCCATAATTGCAGCCCCTTCAGCCATTTTCTTAACTCGCTCAAATACAGGCATCATACCAGAACGCTTGGCATCTCTTACCCGAACCCAGATTCTTGCATAATCTGGGACAACATTTACAACCTTGCCAGCTTCTTGTATATCATAATGCATTCTAACGGTTGGTTGGACATGTTCTCGGTAATAATTAATCCCAGCTGCATAAAGTTCTAAGGCATCACCAGCAGAGCGGCCATTCCATGGATCTGCGGCTGCATGGGCGGCTTGACCATAAAATTCTACTATAAAATCCACCAGGGCTTGGGAACTTTGGGCATCGGCCTCTGTTTTATCACCGGGATGCCAGCTAATATTTACATCAACATCGTCCCATAAACCAGCCTCGACCATCCATAGTTTACCGAAAAACTTTTCTTCACTGGGTGTTCCGAAAAATTTAACCGTTCCTTTAAAGGACCCCTTTTCAATTTGTTCTTTTATAGCAATTGCCGCACCTAAACTCGCTGCACCGAACAGATTGTGGCCACAACCATGCCCCGGTTCTCCATCGGCAACAGGATTTTTTGTTGGTACTGTTTTTTGGGATAAGCCTGGCAGGGCATCAAATTCTCCCAGAATTCCTATAACTGGTTTTCCAGATCCATAAGTTGCAACAAATGCAGTAGGTTCGTTGGCAACGCCACGTTCTACCTTAAACCCTTGAGACTTGGCATAGTCGGAAAGTATTTTAGATGATTGGTTTTCTTCAAAAGCTGTTTCGGCAAGAGACCAGATTTCATCACTTATGTTGATTAATTTCGATTTATGATTTTCAACCGAAGCAATAACCGATTTTTTGGAATTGTTTATTTTTTTGGTTTGTGCAAAAGAAAGGCACCCCATTAAAAATAGGGAAGCGGTAATGGTTAATAATTTCATCTATGAGGTGTTTAATACTCTAAATATAGAGGAATAAAACCAAATTTTAAACATTCGATATTTATGGGTGCTTTTTCCTCTAGGTAGAAAAGGTCTATTGATTGACTGCAGTTTTATAAACCTCTAAAGCTCGCTCTCGTGCCTCTTTATGATCAACCATAGGTTCAGGGTAATCGTCTGTATCGTATTCTGATACCCACTTTTTAATGTACTCGTAATTTTTATCGAATTTTTCGATTTGTGTTGTAGGATTAAATATTCTAAAATAAGGTGCAGCATCCACACCGCTACCTGCAACCCATTGCCAGTTACCTACATTGCTGGCCATTTCGTAATCATGTAATTTCTCAGCAAAATAGGCTTCACCCCAGCGCCAATCAATTAATAAGTGCTTGCATAAAAAACTCCCGACTAACATTCTCACCCTATTATGCATAAAACCGGTTTCATTTAGTTGTCTCATTCCTGCATCTACTAAAGGATACCCAGTTTTACCCTCACACCATTTTTTGAATTCATCCTCATCGTTTCTCCATTTAATATTATCATATTTTTTCTTATATGCATCCTTGACGGTATGAGGAAAGTGCCATAATATTTGCATAAAGAATTCACGCCAAATTAACTCATTAAGAAAAGTCTTAGAAGTTGAATTGTCTGCCTTTTTAACCATTTTTCGAATGCTTACAGTACCAAAGCGAAGATGTGGACCGAGGCGAGAAGTAGATTCTTTAGATGGAAAATTTCTAGTCTTGCCGTATTCGTCAATCATTGAAGGGGTAACATCGTATGGTTCTATAGATTGTGATGATTTTTTAAAACCAATATCTGAAAGTGACAAATTCGGTAACCTTGTGTTTTTAACCAATTTTTTTAGAAAGGAATTTGTATAGAAAATCTCTAAATCAATCTTTTTAAATTGGTCCTTCCAGGTATTACTATAAGGGGTGTAAACTACATAGGGACCTCCATCTTGTTTTACAACTTCATCCTTTTCAAAAATGACATGGTCCTTAAACGTTTTAAATTCAATATTTTTTTTGATCAGGAGATTTTCGATTTTATCATCTCTGTCCTTTGCATATGGCTCATAATCCCGATTAGTAAACACTTTATGAATATCATATGATTCAATTAGGTCTTTAAATACTGATTCCGGAGTTCCATAGAACATTGCTAAACTGCTTTCATGTGAGTCTTGCAGTTCTTTGCGCATTTTTTGTAATTCCTCAAATATAAAGGAAACCCTAGCATCATATTCTGGCAATTCCTTAAGGATA
The DNA here is from genome assembly GCF_015476115.1 of Aegicerativicinus sediminis. Taxonomy (GTDB): domain Bacteria; phylum Bacteroidota; class Bacteroidia; order Flavobacteriales; family Flavobacteriaceae; genus Aegicerativicinus; species Aegicerativicinus sediminis. Next base: position 3,158,777 of record NZ_CP064295.1, read on the forward strand.
TTGGTGTCGAAAATAAATATTGGTAATACTGGCCTATCTCCTTTTAAGGCATTATAAAAACCAACATTGTCATCCAATCTTAAATCTCTTCTAAACCAAAAAATATTAATAGGTTCCTTCATTAAATTTAGTGCATTTTACCAAAAAGTGATTTAAGCTTTTCTTCTCTATAGTTAAATATTTTTTCCAATTTTGGTTTAACCAAAAATGGCTCCATCCAAGTCCCAACAATTCCCATAGGAAGCTTATAATGAACCAAGTCTTCCATTAATACACCTCCATCAATGGGTTTAATTATATGTTTGTGATGCCAAAGCTTATAAGGGCCAAAACGTTGTTCGTCAACAAAATAATGAGGTTCGTTCACATGTGTTATTTCAGTCACCCAAGATGTTTTAATACCCATAAATGGAGTAACATTATATTCTATAATTTGTCCTTGATACATTTTGTCAGCTGTACCTGAAAGAATTTCAAACTTCATATTATCTGGGGTAATTGTTTGCAAATTCTTTGGGTCTGATAAAAAGTCCCAAGCCTCTTCAACAGAGATTGGTAATTTTTGAGTTCGGTATAATTGATGTAGGCGCATGTTAATTTTTAAAAACTATATAAGCATTAAGAGATACGGCAATACAAAGCCAGATGGCATATGGAGACACCAGTATCGATTTTAATTTCAATAAAGGCCAATATTTGAATAAAAACATAAAAACCACAATTGTAAGTAGACAAATAATGATTAAGCCTAATAGTGGTAGTTGCAGATTAAAGAAAATAAGATTCCATGATACGTTTAATACCCACTGAATCGCAAACAAACCTTTAAAATAATTATCTTCAGAAAAGAGGGTCAAATATGTTAGGTAAAAAGAAAAACAGACCATTATTGTTGTCCAAGCAAAACCAAAAACCCACCCAGGAGGTGTCCAAGGAGCTTTATTAAGATTTAGGTACCATTGGCCTGTTGGACCGGTTCCCATTAACCAACTACCAATACCTAATGCGGCAAAGTTAAGAACTAGGTAAAGTATTAAAAGCTTACCAAATTGCATAGACTATTCTGCCAGATGTTTTGTAATCTTTGAGCTGGTCGGATTTGTAATGGAATAGAAATAATCAACCAATTTACCATCTGGTGAAACCAAATATTTTTGGAAATTCCATTTTACGGATGAACTTTTACTACCATTTTTATCCTTATCGGTTAACCAAGCATATAATGGGTGTTGATTTTCCCCTTTGACTTCAATTTTCTCTGTTAGAGGAAAGGTAACGCCAAAATTTCGCTTACAAAACTGTTGAATTTCATCTGCAGTTCCCGGCTCTTGTCCTCCAAACTGATTACAAGGAGACCCAATTATTACCAAATTATCCTGATATTGTTCATATAAATTTTGGAGATCCTCATATTGTTTCGTGAATCCACATTCTGAAGCCACATTTACAAACAAAACATATTTGCCTTTGTATTGGCTTAAGTCCATAGGGTTGCCATTTATATCGTTAATCTCAATTTTATAAATGTTTTCAACGGGCTCCTGGACTTTGGAACCGATACCAAATAGTGAAAATAAAACAATCATTTGTAGAGTCATTTTTTAAGTTTTAAGTGTAACAATACCACAGTCCATTTCTATTATTTGACCTGTGATTTTTTTTGCTTTGTCAGAAATGAGAAAGGCGGCTGTTTCTGCAACATCTTCAGGTTCTAAAAATGTTTTCATAGGGTGGCGATCCTTAATAGATTCAACCATTTTTTCATTTCTTAATAATTTAGATGCAAGATCGGTATTTGTAACGGTTGGAGCAATGGCATTAAATCTAATTGTTGCAGCATATTCTGCTGCTAGAGATTTAATTAATCCTTCAATAGCACCTTTAGCGGAGGCAATGCTGGCGTGAAATGGCATACCCATTTTTACCGCTACAGTACTGAACAAAAGAACACTTCCATCTTCAGATTTTTTGAGCGAATCAAGATATTTTTGAATGCATTTAATAGCTCCTAAGATATTTATTTTCATATCATTAAGGAAGTCCTGCTCATCTAGCCTATTAAAGGGTTTTAAGTTAATACTGCCAGGGGCATAAATAAAACCATCGAGTTCTTCAATTTTGGGTAATTCCTCTTCCAGGACATCAAGGGAGTAATGAGCCGTATAAGATATGTCGCTAGGCGGATCAGACCTGCTGATGTTTATAACCTCATTGTTCTTGGACAAAATTGATCCCAAAGCGGCACCAATGCCTTTGCTACCTCCAACAATCAATATTTTTTTTGGCTTCATATATTATGTTTTATAGCTTTTTCAAATTTTGTAGAATCTTCAATTATAACTCGAGATTTGGCAAAGGATTCTGGGTAATTCTTTTGAATAAAAGTGATTAAATTTTCCCGAATGAAAACCCTTAAATCCCATGCTTCGGGTGAATTACGTGCGCTCATCAATGCCCTTATTTCTACATAATTCTCTTTACTATCTGTAACTTGTAACACATTGGTTTGCCCATCCCATAAAGGTGTGCTTTCCAAAAGTCGAGTTAATTCCTTTCTCAGTTCATCAAACGGGATATTATAATCCGTATAAATAAAAACAGTGCCAAGAATTTCAGCGGTGGTGCGGGTCCAGTTTTGAAATGGTCTTTCGATAAAATAGGTTGTAGGAAGAACTAATCTTCTCTTGTCCCAAAGTCTAACTACAACAAATGTCAGGGTGATTTCTTCAACCCAACCCCATTCACCTTCCACTACCAGAACATCGTCTAGTCTTATAGGCTGGGAAATGGCAATTTGTAAACCTGCCAAAATGGTAGCGATCGCTTTTTGGGCTGCAAAACCCAAAATGATTCCTGCGATACCAGCCGATGCAAATAAACTAAGTCCAAATTTTCTAACCTGTTCAAATAGCATCAATGCTACACCTATGGCAAGAATTACAATGATAAAAATGATTATTCGCTCTAGAATATTGAATTGGGTGTAAAGTTTCCTTGCATTGAGATTGTCTTGGCTGTGCAGATCATACTTTTCAAGATATTCTTTTTTGAAAAACTTTAGAGTTGAAATAAGAATCCAAGCAATGCTTATTATAATTAAAATAGAGCTTAATTTTCCAATGACGTAAGCTGTTTTGGAATTAAAATCTAGAATTGGATCTAAAATCTTTGAAAGAAAAATACCAACTAATAGTAATAAAATTGGGGTAATGTAGCGTTTCAAAAAATTCATAAAATTGGTTTTATCTTATAAATTAACTACTACACTTTTCAATAGTAACAAGAAAACGTTAAAACGTCTTATTCTTAAGGATTTTTTACACTTCCTCAATTTGAAAGCTTGGATATTATAAAATTCATAGTCATTTTTCTTACAGATTTTAATTTTAACCACGGTTTGGGTCTAATAACCTATGACTGCTTTCATATTTTAATTTTTCCTCTAAAATTTTTTTGAAGAATGGCATATTACCTTTGGTCATATTATTGGTTCTAAAACTTATAAAGTGCCCTTGACCATGAAGGCTTATTCTTCCTGATTTAAATATGGACAGTTGATAAAAGGGAATTATCCAAGAATAGTTTTTTAAACCTTTATTTATCCTTACGATTATACCACCGGGTCTCAGCTCAACATTGGCATAAGTAAGGTCTGAATTAGAATTAATGTAAGGAGAGAGGCCTGCACTAACCTCTTCAACAATCATTCTACCAGAACCGATTCCGCCTAAACTGATCCTTTTAAAAAACGAGTAACAATTACCCACCAATTCTTGGACAATTTCTTTTTCATTAGGATTAAAATATGTTGTGTTAAGAATCATAATAAGATTCAAATGTACATATTGTTTAACTTAAAAGTTAATAAGTTAAACAAAATTTAACAACAAACTAATCGGATATAAGTTTCATTTTAGAAATGAAGATGCCCTTTCTATAATTTTTTCCTTCTCATCTGGTTCCATTTTATCTAATAAAGAATACATCATACCCATTCTAGGGTTGTCTTTTAGAAATGATTTTTTGGAGTCGAGAAAATTCCAATAAAGAGAATTAAATGGGCAGGCATTATCGGTATACTTTTCTTTGTGATTATATGTGCATTTGGGACAATAATCGCTCATTTTGTTTATATAATTTGCCGAAGAAACATAAGGCTTTGTTGCCATCTTACCTCCATCTGCAAATTGACTCATGCCACGTGTATTGGGTAATTGAACCCACTCAACGGCATCTACATAAATACCTAGATACCAATTATCAACTTCATCTGGATTAGTCTCATTGAGTAAAGCGTAATTTCCGGTTATCATCAACCGTTGAATATGATGTGCATAACCGTTATCCAAGGAATCTTTTATCGTATGTTTAAGACAATTCATTTCAGTTTTGGCGCCCCAATAAAATGAAGGAAGGTTATTGTGGTTTTTGAGAAAGTTAGAATTTTTTAAATCTGGCATTTGCCACCAATACATTCCTCGCATAAACTCTCTCCAACCAACTATTTGCCTAATAAAACCTTCAACTTGCGAAATGTCAATTGTAGTTTTATTTTTTCGGTAATAATTCAATACCGTTTGTACGATGTCCTTAGGACCGATTAATTTTAGATTTAAAGCAAACGAGAGTCTGGAATGAAATAAATATGGTTCTCCAGTTACCATTGCATCCTGATAATCGCCGAAATACTGTAAAAGTTCCGAACAGAAAAATTTTAACTGTTCTAGCGCTTGACTTCTATTAATAGGGTAATTGAAAGTTTTGGTCTCAAAATTCCCGATGGTTTTAATTTCAGAATTTTTAATGTCAGCGACTATATCTTCCACCTGATTGAGAAAATATTTAAAGGAGGGAATAGGTGGTTCTCCTTTATATGGCTTTCTATTTGAATGGTCAAAATTCCATTTTCCACCTTCAGGTTTTCCAGAGATCATCAAAATATCGTGCCGTTTGCGCATGTCGCGATAAAAAGTCTCCATTACTGATTCTTTCTTGTCCTTGAAGAAGTTTCCCAACTCATTTCTGTTGGTATAAAAGTGTTCAGTAGAATAAATTTCAGAAGCTATGTTCAACTTCCTAACAAAAGTTTTGAGTATTACATCAAGACGGTATTCATCAGGCTCTAGATATTCAAAACGTTCAATTTTGTGATCAGAAATAAGATTGGACAAATTTTCTTCAAACGACTGTTTATTAAAATCGTCCGTAATTTGAAAATACTCAACGTTATGACCTGCTAATCTCAATTGGCGTCCAAATTCTCGCATAGCGGCGAAGAAACCTATAACTTTTTGAATATGGTGGGTAACATAATCCGTTTCGGATCTAATCTCCATCAGGACATATAGAGTTGAATGCTTTGTCTCTTTAAACCATGAATGTTTAATATTGAGTTGATCTCCTAAAATGAGTCGTAAGGTTGAATATTTAGTAAGATTTTTACCCAAGAATTGATGTGTTATTCTACCCTTACAAGTTCATTAATCATTCCATTAAATATAAAAGCGTGAAAAGGTAGTACACTAAACCAATAAAGTCTACCAGCAAGTCCTTTTGGACGGAACGTGGCGGTTTGTTTAAGTTTACCTTCTTCAATCTTAAATTCTAACCAAGCTTCACCAGGAAGTTTCATCTCGGCATAAAGCAACAATTTCTTCTTTTCTTTATCTGAAAAAATTACCCTCCAAAAGTCTAAAGAATCACCTGCATGAAGAGAATTTGGATGAGTTCTTCCACGTCTTAAACCTATTCCTCCCACTAATTTATCTAGATAGCCTCTTAGCTTCCATAAAGGGTTGCCGTAATACCATCCTGTAGAACCTCCAATGGACCATATTTTGTTTAATGTTATGGTTTCATTTTTAACCGTACGCTCCTTATAATCTTTAAAACAACCATATTTAGGCACATTGACATATTTATGTAATTTATGTTTTAAACGATTACTACTTACAAAAGAATCTTTCCAACTTGAAATTATGCTATTCTGTTCAATTTTTTCGAATGCGAGTTTCACAGCTTCAGAATATGTAATTGGTTCAACATTTAAGATTGAATTCACCTCACTCGGTCTACCAACAATTTCAACACCTAAACTATCCACTAAATTTCTTGCTAATTTGTAAGATGTTGAAGTAACAAAATAAAGCCAATAGGAGGAAAGTTGTGGGGTCATTACCGGAACAGTAATGATCCGACGGTTTAAGCCTCGGATTTTTGCAAATTCCAACAGCATGGTTTTATAGGTTAGTACTTCAGGCCCAAAAATGTCGTAGGTTTTGTTGTATACTTCTGTATGTCCCTTGGCGTTATTTAGGAAACTGAGTACGTCTCGTACTGCAAGAGGCTGGGTTTTTGTGTCTAGCCATTTTGGTGCTACCATAACAGGTAATTTTTCCACAAGGTCCCTGATAATCTCAAAAGAAGAACTACCACTGCCTACAATGATCCCAGCCCTAAAAATGGTTAAGGCATATACTTCTGATTGTAATATATTTTCAACTTGCCTGCGGGATGCAAGATGTTTTGATAATGATTCATCATTAGAAATTCCACTTAGGTAAATGAGCTGCTTACAAGAAGTTGTTTCTAAATAGGACTTGAAATTTTCTGCAGTTTTCTCCTCTAGTGATTGAAAATCCTTAGATGTTTGAGACATAGAATGGACCAAGAAATAAGCCGCATCTATATCTTTCGGTAATTTTTCTAAAGATTTCTTATCCAATAAATCCCCTTGGATGAAGGAAACATTTTGATCGTCTTTGTGAATATCATCTACTCGGAGTAGATCGCGAACCAAACAATAAACTTCACTTCCATCGTTTATCAATAGGGGTAAAAGACGTTTGCCTATATAACCTGTTACACCTGTTAATAAAATTTTCATTGTTTGATTTTTGTATGTACTCTAATCGATGAGAGTTACATAATTATTAATTGTGACATCTTTAGCCTTCAAATCAAACATGAGGTTATAGAGCCCAAAAAACATACGGTTAATATAAATGAAATGTTTAGAACCTCGATTAGAATTGTATTTTCTAATTTCTGAATTTTTGGCATACAGTTCACCTAAATTAATTACCTCCTTAAAAAACGATTGGTCCGAAAAATCAAACGTTTCATTATGGAAGGGTTTTGTAAATACTTTTAAAAGATCTTTGAACATTTTTTTGAAAAATAGCTTTTCTTCCTCGCTGTCAGATTCCATTAAAATTTCTAGTTCAAAAAGTTTGTTTTCGAATTTATCCTCGTTATTCAGTACTTCAGCTTGGGCCAATTCGAAATAAGGAATATAGAAGTCCAAAGGAATTTTTTTAATACAACCAAAATCTAAGACAATCAACTTGCCAGAATTACTAACCAAAAAATTTCCGGGATGAGGATCTGCATGCACCATTTTTAAATGATGGATTTGAAACATAAAGAAATCCCAAAGTGCTTGCCCTAGCATTTTATTTAATTTCTCATCTGTATTTGTTTTGCAATAGGAGGCAAGATGAACTCCCTCCATATAATCCATTGTTAGGATTCGGGAATTTGATAAACTCTTGTGATAATTAGGAAAACGAAGATTAGGGATGTGCTTACAAGCATTTGAAATGAATTGGCTTTGGTCGAGTTCTTGAATGTAATTAGTTTCTTCCAACAACTTTTCCTCCACCTCCTTAAAATATTTATCAGAATCTTTGGAAGGTATATTGAACATCCTCAACGCAATAGGTTTTACCAATGCCAAATCGGACGAAATGCTGTCAGCAACTCCTGGGTATTGTATTTTAACTGCGTATTTATGGCCATCTTTTTCGGCATAATGAACTTGTCCAATACTTGCAGCATTCATTGCGTGTTCATTAAAAGTGTCGAACAATTTGAATGGACTTTTGCCAAATTGATTTATAAATGTCTTTTTGACCAATGGTGCGGACAAGGGTGGTACAGAAAATTGGGACAAGGAAAATTGCTCAACATAAGCCTTGGGCAAAAAACTTTTTTCCATACTAAGCATTTGGGCAACTTTTAAAGCACTTCCTTTAAGTTGTTTAAGGCTGTCATAAATATCCTCAGCATTTTTTTTATCGAGACGCTCTTTTGCCTCTTCTTCAGTATTTATGAGTTTATCTCCATAATACTTTAAATAGTTAATACCGACCTTAGTGCCAGTACCGACCAATTTAGATGCTCTTTGAATTTTGGTTATGGGAATTCGATCGATGCTCTTCATTATGTTAAGATTGGGATTTAAATTTCTCCTTATATAAAAATTTCCCTAAATCTAATACTGAGCGAATCGGCTGAAGATTTATAAGTTCAAAACTGGTTGTTACAGATTTTTCAATTAGAACGTCAGTTTTTTCAAAATTTACCGAATCATCTTCCAACCAAAATTTAAGTGTTATGAGCATCTGGGTCCAAGCGGCTTTGGATAACAAATTTTTCTGTAGGGTATTGGCATCCTTATTTTTAAGGTCAAGAGTGTCAATATCTAATTCTTTTACATATTCTTCAAATTTAAACCGTAGCCCCTCAAGAATCTCAATTTGCTTATTTATTCTACCGCTATCATCCAAGGACTTTAAAACATAGCTTCTGTTCTGTTTTAGTATTTCAAAAAAGGTGTAATAGAAGCTTAATAGTTTATTCTGACTATCGAAATTATTATAGCTCTTATCTTTTTTTAATAGAGCCATAGCCATATTGAAAAACTCCTCATAGATTCCCTTTTCTAAAGATTTGAACGATCCAAAATGATTATAAAATTGAGACTCATCCATTTTGTTTGATTTGGAAAATGCAAATACCGAGGGTGGTTGTTTTCCATTCTCCAAAACATATTCCATATAGGAAGTTAAAATATCCCTTTTAGATGGTTCTTTTTTAGCGGATTTTTTCGTTTTTGTTGTGGCCATAATTTTTTTGTTAAAATTAATAATGTTTAATCTTTTAAATAAAAAATTAAACAATAATTAACAACGAATATAAACCTTCGTATAGTTTGCTTATATTTAAGGATTCCTTAACAAGAAGGAGGTTTTACTATCCTTAATTTTAGAAGGATTTAACTAAAAAATTAACTATTCACAAAATGAAGCACTTATTAACCTTATTTGTAGTGGCAGCTTTTGGGCTGGGCGCTACTGCACAAATTCAAACACCAGCTGCTAGTCCACAAGCGAAACTTCAACAGACAGTTGGATTAACCGAAGTTACAGTAGATTATTCTAGACCCAATATGAGGGGTAGAACTGTCTATGGAGATTTAGTTCCTTACGATAAACTTTGGAGAACTGGAGCTAATAAAAACACTACTGTTTCTTTTAGCACAGACGTAACAATTGCTGGTTCAAAAGTTAAAGCAGGTACCTATGCAATTTTTACAAAGCCGGGCAAGTCCGCTTGGGACGTGTATTTTTATTCAGATACTGAAAATTGGGGCACACCTCAAAAATGGGATGAATCTAAAGTTGTAGCAAAAGCAACTCCAGAAGTATATACAATGCCAATGGATATTGAAACTTTTACTATTACCATTGATGATGTGGCTTCGGGATCAGCCGTATTGGGAATTTTATGGGAGAAGACCTATGTGGGAGTAAAGTTTGAAGTTCCTACTGATGAAATGGTAACCGCCTCCATCAATAGAGTAATGAACGGTCCGACCGCAAATGATTATTTTGCTGCTGCAACCTATTATTCTGCGGAAGGTAAAGATATTAAGCAAGCTATCGCTTGGATGGATAAAGCTATGTCCATGACAAAAGAACCAGCTTATTGGCAGTATCGCCAACAGTCTTTGTTATATGCTAAGGCTGGTGAGAAGTCTAAAGCTATCGAAGCTGCTAAAAAATCATTAGAGGGCGCTAAAAAAGCTGGCAATGATGATTATATTAAAATGAATGAAGACTCTCTCGCAGAGTGGGGGGCTAAATAATATTTATATAATGAATATCATAAAAGCACAGTTTATACACTGTGCTTTTTTATTTTATGATTTCCTTTGTTCCGTTTTCGGCGTTGATTAGCAGAATTTCTCCTTTTTCCGAAGTCACCAATACTTTTTCCAACCCGTTTTGATCTTCAAGAATATCAATTCCCCATAACTTATTAGTAGTTGGGATATGCTTTAGTAGATTACCTTCAGAATTAAATATTCTTAACCCATCACTTGCAGTATATAAGCTGCTACCTTCCTTATTCCAGTAAATATTACGGTAGGGGGCCTTTCCCTTATCGTAGGCATCAAGAAATTGCCCATCTTTACTCCAATAACTTAGAATTGGATTGATGTTGTTTTCAATATTGCCATAATCTCCAGAAGTAAAAAATTCGCCAGACGGATGCCAATTAACACTTAAATGAAGTGTTTGCTCATCCATGTCAACAATTACCTTTACCTCATCAGAATCTAAACTGTATAAAGCAATTTGTGAACCGACTACAGCTATTGTTTTGCCATCAGGGTTCCAATCTAAATCGGTTATTCCTTTAGGGTCTACCTTAATTCTCTTTTCAAATCTACCCTTATCACTGAAAACACTAAGGTATCCATCATTATCACCTATCGCAAGTTTATCCCCAGAAGGAGACCATGCCATACCCCGTGCACCATCAACCGATATGCTATCCAATTGAATGAATTGACTGGTTGATAAATTCAGAATTCCAGGTTTATTTTGTGAAACTTGAAGATTAATACCAATTAAGGAATCTTTTGGATGCCAAATTGCGCGGGTAATTGTATTGCTGAAAAAGTATTTTTTAAAAATTGAATTTGACCCAGTATTATAGATGAATAACGAATCATAATTACCACCAACAGCAAATAAGGTATTGTCAGGACTGTATTCTACCGTCCATAGAATGTCCTCATTTTTATGCTCTGCAGATTCCATAGTCGATGGTTTTTCCTTTTTGCAGGAAATCGAAAATATTAATATCAAACCAAGTACAACGATTTTTTTCATATTTCTAAAATTGGAAATATATGAACGGTTGAAAATCTGTTGAAAATGCTTGATAACATAAAATCCCTATAAAAATTGCATATATCGCCTTAAGTGGCAATGAGCTATTAGCATAAAACCCCTCAATTCTATTCTTAGTGGATTGCGGTAACCAATGGGTTATATAACCAACTAGCATTACCCAAAATACAGCTTGATAATTTATTAGTATCGCAATTGCACTCGACCAATCAAAATTGTTGGCGACTTGGTAATACCAACGCGAAATATGATCCATGCTTTCCCCTCGGAAATAAATACGGGTAAATGTTATAAAAACAAAAGTTACAAGAATTTTCCAGGCATGGACAACCCATCCCTTTTTGTTTTCATAAGGGCTAATTTTACGCCAATATTTATAAACCAAAATCCCCAAGCCATTCAATCCACCCCAAATAACGAATTTCCAAGAGGCACCATGCCATAGTCCCCCAATAAGCATGGTGAGCATAAGGTTTATGTTGGTATTGACATGCTTTCTCACAGCCATACTATATTTAGCTAATAGCATTAATATTAACACCAGAGAGCAAATAATTAGGGCCAGGGTAAGATTTCTAAACGCAAGGACAACTCCAATTAAGATTATGGTCAAAATAATGTATGATGCTCTTGTACCATTTCTATTGCCGCCTAAAGGAATATAAAGATAATCACGTAACCAGGTCGAAAGGGAAATATGCCATCGTTTCCAAAATTCGCCCGCGTTTTCCGCTTTGTATGGAGAATTAAAGTTAATTGGTAATTGAAAGCCCATTAACAGAGCCAAACCAATCGCAATATCTGTATAGCCAGAAAAGTCACCATAAATTTGAAGCGAATAACCGATCATTGCCATTACATTGGCAAATCCAGAAAACATTTCAGGTGCATCAAATACTTTGTCTAAAAAATGCATGGCAATGAAATCTGCAAAGATCATTTTCTTTACGAAGCCTTTTAAAATGAAATAAGTTCCTGAATCGAAATCAGCTTTAGTTATGGTTGTTGGACGATTTATTTGTGGCACAAAATTTTCTGCCCGAACAATCGGACCTGCTACCAACTGTGGAAAGAAACTGACATAAAATCCAAAATCTAAAATTGATTTTAACGGTTTTACTTTATTTCTATAGATATCTACACTGTAACTTATTGTTTGAAATGTATAAAAACTTATCCCCACCGGAAGAATAATTTTTTCTACGCTGAAATAGTTTAAGTTATTAAAACTGTTTCCCCATTGGGCCAACCAATTAAATACCTCATAATTGGTATGGAATAGCATATTAAATGAGTCTGTAAAGAAATAAGCGTATTTAAAATAGCAAAGCACCGTTAAGTTAATAACCACACTACAGGTTACCAGAAATTTGCGTATTGTTGAATGTTGAGAGTTATAAATAGATTTTCCAATGAAAAAATCTACCAAGGTGGAAAAAATTAAAATACCAACGAATAAGCCACTTGTTTTGTAATAAAAGAATAAAGAGGCTAAAAATAGATAAGAGTTTCTAAGGGATAATTTTTTATAGCAAAGGGCAAAGACAAAATAGGCAACTACAAAAAAGATCCAAAAATTGGCTTGGGTGAATATGAGAGGATATTCTTCAGAAAATGTGAAAATATCAACTAACCTATTCATCCAAAGTAGTATAGTGATTAATTAAGGTATCATAAGATTCATCCGTAATTTCTGACCAAGCTTTTATAAATGCATTCAAAAACAAATCAGCTTTAATTTCGTAACCTAGGTAGGTGAAGTGAATTCGGTCTTTAGGCATTAATTCATTTTTGTACCATTCGTTAGAGGAGCCAAAACCACCCATTATAGTATAGAAATCCCAAACGGCCATGCGGTACTTTTGAGCCAATTGTTTAATAATCTTTTCCTGGAGCGCTGTATTTGGGTTGGGGTTCCTTTTCCTATAATAATCATCGTTGGGTACAGTTAATAAAATAGCGCAGTCAGGGTTTATCCGCTTTATCATCTCAATAAAGGATTCATAATTATCCCTAAACCTGTCAGCATCAAATTTTGATGGAGGCATATAGGCATCATTAGTGCCAATTGAAATAATAAACATGTCTGGTTTGTATAAACTTAATTGCCTTTCAAAAAAAGCACAGCGCTTGTACCATTCAAAACTTGCACCATTTACCCCAATACTAGTGTATTCTATACCTGGACCGTTGTTCATATATTCAGCTCCCATGAACAAAAACTCAGGATCAACTGTTGTAGTGTCTTTTAATTTAATTTGAAATGCAACAGAATCAATTTCATAAGGAAATTGATACTCTACATACATTTTATCAGTATTAACCCTATTAGTATAGGTAATTGTGCTATCCAATGGTTTTAAATGATAATCATTTTTCCAGGTGTTATAGAAAATCCTTAATCGATCAAAACAATAGGGATAGTTAGTATAGTTTTTGTGATTGGATTTAATGTAAATAGTATCAACTTTATCCCTAAATGCAGCAGTAACACCTGCCAAACCCCAAGCTACACTATCTTTTCGTATTGAACATCGGTAACCTTTCCAAAGCTCTTTATTAGCTTCTATCCGGTAATTGGTTGGGTTGTTTGTATGGGCTAATTGAAAAGGCACAACAAATCCTCGTTGACCCATTGAGGCAGCGTTAGCATTTTGTAAATAAGTCCTTACTTTATTTGAGTAAATATCTGCTTGTATATGTGAGCCTCCAATATGAAAAATGTGAAGTTTCTCCTGTTTTCCTTGATATATATTACTCATCTTTTTGAAGAACTTATCAAAAAAGGGAGAATTTTCTGCGTATTCAAACTTATTTGCCTCGAAATTAATAAGATGTCCAAGGCTCGGCTTAATACTATCTAAAACATAGTGTTGGGCAAAGGAAAACTTACCTAAAAAACAAAAAAGAATTAGGGCTATAAACTGTTTCATCAGCTGTTGTTGAGGTCTAGATAAAGGGCGAGGAAAAACATTTCAGAAATTAGGCGAGAGCCTGTGAATGTAAAATGGGTATAATCGCTGCCAGCAAGACTCTGATCTACCCAATGTGGCATAGAATTTAAGCCACCCATCGCATCAAACATGCTCCAATAGGCCACATTATTTTCTAGGCACATTTCCTTTAATGATTCATTTATAAAGGGTAGGAGGGGATAACTTATACGTCTTCCATTTTCCATGGTTGTTAGATCGGAAGGTCCAATAAAAATAAATTTTGAATTTTTTGTTTTTCGTTGTACCCAACGAATATGATTTCGCAAATAGCCAACATATTGCTTAACCTTCAAAGAATCTTTCATATATGGCACCGAATTTCCTCCGTATTGGAAAATCACAATCTTAGGATTAAGGCCACCGTACATTTGGGCAAAATTTTCACTATTGGTATTAGCGAAGACCGTACCTGATGAACCTCGCATAGCCACATTGTCTAAAGAAATACCATTATCGGTGTCTAAAGTTATTCCATAAAAGTCGGGGCTAATTTTGGTTTCCAATTCAATTTTAAGGTTGGAAGGGGTTTCTGCTAGTTTAATTTGATATTTATGGTACTTTCCATCTGTATTAAGTGAGTCGGTTCTGATAACAGAACCACCGTTGATTACTTTAATTTTTACTGGTGCCAATGCATTACCATAATGCAAACCAATAGTTTTAAAGGTTTTTAAACGGCCGTATGATTTGGCGGGAATTCCAATATCTATTGTTGCTTTTGAAACCGGAATTGTATCTAAGTTGAATTCTGTTGGGTTAGAAGGAAACTCAGTAAATCTAGAAAATGAATTATAAGCACCATATTTCTTATGCTCAAATTTCTTTTGTGTAGGATCAAAATATGCATAACGGCTCCAATTACCAGAGGGAGTTACAACTGCACTAATTTGCTCATAAACTTGTACGATTGGTATAAATCCAGGTCCATAACCACCATACATTCCTTGCAATCTATTCCTTAAATAAGAAGAAATACGATCTCCTTCAATTTGGGAATCACCATAATGGATAATTCTACAGGAGTTTGACTGTAAACTACTCCGAATATCACCAATAAAGGCAGATTTATTTTCAGGATAATGGATACGTTGAATTTTAGATGTATCGATTTGGGTGAAATCTGGTATGTTTGGCTCGGAGACTTCCTCGGGAACTTCTTTAATCGCTATAACATTTTCGATATTTTCAACGATACTATCGATTTCTTTTATGTGGTCTTCATCAAGAGTTTCATCCATGAAGAATGTAGTGGTTGTAGGATATTTAATGATATTTTCTCCTATTGCAAAACCATCTTGAATCTTACCGTCCTCAAGCTTATTGGGCGCACTTAAATAGGTAAAACCGAATAATGCGAATAAAACCGCTATGAAAAACAAAAGAATGGTTAGGGGCCTATATTTCATTTTTAATTAAGTTTTAGGGCCCCTAAAACTAAATAATTTTCTTTTTTTAACCCATATTTTCTTTCAACCTGCAGAAATTAATTGGAATAAGTGATTATTTTTTAGCATAAGATAGCCCAATTATATTCTTCACCTTGTCCATGGTTTTAGATAAAGTTAGGCTCATCGATAAGGGCATTACTGGACTCTCCTTTAATCCTTCCCTGAATAATTTATTGAAATGAATTATCTCATGGGCATAGCCGTATCCAATTGATTCAAATTCTTTAGCCTCTTTTAGCCCCCTAGAGGTAATGGTAATGGATGTTGGCATATGGAATCGTCTATGCATAATAACCGTAGCCCTTTCAAACTCTATTGTGCAGGTTGTTGGGGTGTCTTCTAGTAGAGTAGATTTTAAATTGGCAATTACCCCATCTCCATAATCAAATTTCATTGTGCAACTAGAGTCTGCCCCCGAATCATAAAATGTTGCGGAAGCTGAAATATCTTTGGGTTCGCCTAAAAGATATAAGGCTATAAATATTGGATAAATGCCAATATCTAATAGACTGCCGCCTCCCAATTCCTTTTTGTACAGACGACCATTAGGATCAAATTCAGGTAAAAAGCCAAAGTCTGCAGAAAGAAATCTAATTTTTCCAAAATCTCCTTCTTCGCATTTCTGTTTTACGAAACTAAAATGAGGGTGAAATACAGACCACATGGCTTCCATTAGCAAAATGTTATGTTCTTTAGCAAAATCAGCCATCTCTTTTACTTCTATTTGATCAATGCCCATAGGTTTCTCACAAAGAACAGCCTTTCCATGTGCCAAACAGTCTAAACTATTTTGCTTGTGATATGAATGAGGCGTAGCAATGTAAACTGCATCTATATTAGGGTCGGTTATTAAATCTTTGTAGGAACCATAAATACTTTGCGCATTATATTGTTTTGCAAAAATCTCAGCTTTAGATTGAGATCTAGAGGCTACTCCTTGCAGCTTTGAATTTTTCACGAGTAAAAGATCATGTGCAAATTTGTGTGCAATTTTGCCTAAGCCAATAATGCCCCAGCGAACTGGTCTATCCATTGCTTTTAATTTTGAATTGATGTAAAGGTAACCGATTTGTAAACTATTCAAAATCTTCTATACCACAGAATTATTAATTTTAGTGGTTTGACATAAAATTGTTAATTTCGAGATGATATCTGACCATCGCATTTCAAATTTTCCCGTTGACTAATTTATATTGTAATTGTATTTAAACTTTACTGTTTAAATAATTGACCTTATGGAGAGTACATTTGTTATTAAAGTAAACGCTATAATCGAGAGTAACCTTGAGGATGAAAAATTTGGTGTAAACGAATTAGCAGATGCTTGTCATCTTAGCAGGTCTCAACTCCATCGTAAATTAGGAGAGCTAACAGGTAAATCTACCACTCAATATATAAGGGAATATCGTTTAGAAAAGGCGTTGAAAATGTTGAAGAATAATGAGGCAACCGCCTCTGAAATAGCCTATAAAGTTGGTTTCAATAGTCCGACTTATTTTAATTCTAGTTTCAGTAAATATTTTGGATATACGCCTGGTGAGTATAGGGTTAGAAGTAGTTTAGAAACTGAATCTGAGGTGGAAAACACTGAAACACCTTCAAAAATTAGTAAAAGTAAAATCCTGACTTTTTCTATTGTTGGTTTACTAGTTGTATTAGGTGTTATTTTTTGGCAGAGCAGCACAACTATTGAACCAGAGACTTTAGATCCTATTGAAGTAATTGCAACACCTACAAATGATAATGTTTCTATTATGGTTTCGGTTTTTAAGAATTTAAGTTCCGATCCACAGAATCAGTATTTTGCAGATGGAATTCGAGAGGATATAATCTCGCAATTATCTAAGTTGGAGGGTGTTATTATAAAATCAGATCAGCTGCCTAAATCTAATCTTAATGTAGGTTCAAGTAACCAGTCAAATCCAATAAAAATAGAAGTGGATTATGTTCTAAATGGAAGTGTACAGAAATTTGAGGATGATATAAAAGTAAATATTCAACTTTTTGATTCTAACACCAACAGTTTGGTTTGGACCAGCGGTTTCGAAAATAAATTTGAAGATATATTTGAATTAGAAAAGGAGATTTCAAGGCAAATAGCTTCAGAATTGGACCTTGTTCTAGGTCCGGATGAAATTCAACGGCTAGAAAAAACCCCAACCGATAATATTGAAGCTTACAACCTTTATTTACAGGGTAAATACAAAATGTTTCAGTTTAAGCAACCAGATTTTGATGAAGCCATCCAACTTTTCTACGAGTGCATAAATATGGATCCCAATTTTGCGTTGGGGTATGTGGGCTTGTCAGAATGGGTGCTATATAATTTTTTCCCGAATGTACCCGAAGCTGAATTTTTACGTGCACGTGAATATATTAATAAGGCCCTTTCTATTGATGAAAATATTAGTGATGCACAAAGGGTATTGGGAGTAATTTCCATGGAGTATGAGTGGAATTGGAATAAGGCGGAAACTGCGTTTAAAAAGGCCTTGGAGCTGGATTCTAATAATTTGTATGCATATATAAATTATGCTAAATTTTTACGTTCGATTAAGGGTGATTTTGACAGTGCTCTTTATTATTTGGAAGAAAGCTTAAAAAGAAATCCTGTATCCTACCATGCCTATGTCCTAAGCGCTGAAACTTATTTTATGAAAAAGGATTATGATACCGCCATAAAGCTGGCCGAAAAAGTTTTGGACTCATCCGATTTAGGTTCATGGAAAATGTGGGCATATTGGATTCAATTTTTAGCATATGCTGAAATAGGCGAGGATGATAAGGCGGTTGATTTGTTAACCAAAAGCTGGGAATTAGGTATAGATTCAAGTTATAATATTGCGCCAATGAAGGAGGCTTATAAGAAAAGCGGTATTGATGGTGTTTTTCAATTTATTGTAGATTTAGACACTAAAAATGCACTTCTCGCCCGTAATTATCAAAATGCCTATCTCATTGCTCAAAAATTAGCGTATTTGGGCAAATTTGAAGATGCGATGCAGTGGATTGAGAAGGCCTATGAAAGGAAAAATTCGGATCTATATCAAATAAAAAATGATCCCTTATTTAATAAGATGCACAACTATAAACCATTTTTAGACCTACTTGATAAAATGGGACTTGGTGGTTACCCTATCCCTATTAAACCTTAATTTTAATTAGAAATTCAATATTCTGGATTAGAGTGCAACAACTGTAAAAGCCCTTAAATTTTATTTTAAATCCTTTAAATTTTAATTTAAACTTATTGCTACATACCTTATATGCATGATTACTAGGTATTTATAATCTTTGTTTTGTTATCAATCATCAAAATTAAAAATTATGAAAACGCTATTAACAGTTTCAATTTCTTTCTTATTGACCTTTTCCTTATTTGCACAAGATTATGTGGCTGAGGTAGATCTATCTAGAGTTAAGCTTTCAAAATCTTCCAAAAAGATGAACAAGATTTATTTATCAATGGTCGATTCATATGATCAGGCAGAATATATAAATGATGTTCATTCAAAGATTTCAAATTTTAATATTAAGAAACTAAATGAGTATAAGGGAAAAAACCGACCATTTGAAGTTAAATTCAAATACGATAAAGGTGATATGCTTGTAAAATATGATTTAAACGGAAATATTATTTCCACCCTTGAAAAATATAATAATGTGAAACTTCCAAGAACAGTATTAGAAAAAGCATTAGAAGGACATGAAGGATGGGGCATTTCTAAAACTAAATATGTGCTTAATTATAAAGAAGGCGTAAGGGAAGGTTATTACCTTGTGAAAATTCGAAAAAATGGAAATAAAAAGCAGTTGAAGGTAGATGCAACTGGTGAATTATTATAACATCTACAATAGCCTAATTATTCGAGACCCGGTGACTTTAAGTTATCGGGTTTTTTTATGGCTTGAAGAACGTGTGCAAGCACAATGACAATAACACATCCTACAAAATTCAACCATAAATAAGGCAGCTTAATAATTTCATATTGCTCCAAAATGAATAATGTGAATAACATTATTTGGGTGATTATTGCAGAAACGAAAACAGGGTTTGCTTTTATTTTCTTGAAGAAAAATGCTAGTAAGAAAATTCCAAGAATATTCCCATAAAACACTGAACCAATAATATTCACCAATTCAATTAAGTTTTCCGCTAAATAAGCCACACAGGCAACAATTATTGCCAGAATCCCCCAACCGAAAGTAAACCATTTGGTCATACGCACATAGTGCTGCTGGGTCTGATTGGGCACATAATTACGTCTATAAATGTCTAGGGCTGTGGTAGAAGCCAGGGCGTTTAGTTCACTGGCTGTACTAGACATTGCGGCACTTAATATTACAGCCAAAAGAAGTCCGATTATACCGCGTGGCATATTGTTTAGGATAAAATGAATAAAGACATAATCCTTATCATTTGTTTCCACATCCAATAGTTTGTCCTTTGCCGCTTTATCGATTAAATTCTTGGCATTATCTCTTGCTTGGCGTTCCTTCAAATTTAAGGTTACCAATTCTTCCTTGAGTGAATTACTCGGTGAGGTAGCATATTCTGTTAATGTTTCTTGGCGTTGCTGAAAAATGGCAATCTGTTCTTTCTCTAGATCCAAATATTCTTCTGCATAAATTGATTCTTTGACTACTTTATCTGCAGACGGGTTAAAATTTAGTGGAGATAGGTTGAATTGATAAAACACAAAAACCATAATTCCCACTAATAAAATAAAGAACTGCATAGGTACTTTCATCAAGCCATTGAAGATCATTCCCATTTGCATTTCCTTCATGGATCTACCCGATAAATAGCGTTGCACTTGGCTTTGGTCCGCACCAAAATAAGAAAGCGCTAAAAAAGTTCCCCCAATTAATCCAGACCACATTGTGTAACGATTATCTAAATCAAAGCTATAATCGAGTATATTCATTTTGCCATTTGCAGCGGCAATATCCATTGCTTTCTGAAAAGTGATATCTTCCGGAAGGAAATGTAGAATGGCGAAAAATGCAATGAACATTCCTGTAAAAATAACTGCCATTTGCTGTTTCTGGGTGACACTTACTGCTCGGGTACCACCAGAAACAGTATATATTATTACTAACAATCCAATTATGATATTCAGAATATTCAGGTTCCAACCTAATACAGCGGATAGGATAATTGCTGGTGCATATATAGTTATACCTGCAGCTATTCCCCTTTGCATAAGAAAGAAAGTGGCTGTAAGACTTCTGGTTTTTACATCGAATCGACCCTCCAAAATTTCATATGCCGTATAAACTTTAAGTTTATGATAAATGGGTATGAACACCATACAGATAATAACCATTGCAATTGGCACTCCGAAATAAAATTGTACAAACCCTAGGCCATCATGAAAGGCCTGGCCTGGTGTTGATAAGAATGTAATGGCACTGGCTTGGGTTGCCATTACAGATAAACCAATGGTCCACCATTTGGCTTGATTGCCTCCTCTAACGTAATCCTTTACGCTTTTACTCCCTCTAGTTTTAAGCGTCCCATAAACAACAATTCCGATTAATGTAAAGGAAAGAATTAGCCAATCGATCAATTCCATCTTAATAGGCTTTCATTAAAAGGTAAAATAGAATGATATATATGATATTAGCCACCAATACCAAAGTGTATAACCAAGACCATTTAGCTCTTTCAGAAAAATTTTCTTTCATTAATCCTGTAACTGAGTTTGTTCTTGGTTAAGTTGATTATGACCAACCGATAGCATGTTAGCAAATAATCTATAAGCCCCACTAACTCCAGCAGGTAATTCTCTAAAGAAACTGAGACCAGTATAGATATAATTGCCTTTTCCGTATTTGGCGACCAATAAGGCGCCATCTGAAACTTTCTTTTCAGAGGAGTCTTTCATTTCTAAAAGTGGGGTAAACTCCTTAGACCATTCGTTTGGGAAGTAAAGTCCTCTCTCTTGTATCCAACCTTCAAAATCTTTTGAAGTTATTTTATTAGGGCTAGACAGTATTTCATTTTCGGGATGCAACATGGTAACTGATGCATCTTCCTCAGTAACCCTATCTCTAGATATATTCAGTGAATAGGGTGCTAACTGCCCCGTTTTTAATCTAGAATTTGTATTGTATTGTACCACTAGATTGCCACCATTTTTAACATAGTCCAGCAATATTGGTTGTTTTGTTTCTAATTGATCAACTGTATTATAGGCTCTTACTCCCATTACAATTGCATCAAAATGTGAAATGTTATCTGGGGTTATTTCATCAGGTTCTACCATAACTACATTATAGCCAATATTCCTTAAGGCTTCTGGTATCGCATCACCGGCTCCTTCTATGTAACCAATATTATGACCCCGTATTTCCAAATTCATTCGCACCAGTTTGGATTCAATAGGCATAACTGCCATTTGTTTTGGAATATGATCGTAATCAATCTCTATTATTTGGTGGCTATAAACTATACCATTTGAAGTGAACTTTGGTGAGAAGGATACTTCAGAATCTTTATCGGGAGGTGTTATGGTTACCCTTATCTCTTTCGTTTCATTCTTTTCATTAAAAGATAATGGAATTGAAGATGGAGCCACTGTCCAATTTGAATTTAAATCAAAACTCAAATCACCAGAAATATTGGGCTTATGAGAAGTCACATTTATCGAAATTTCTTTTGAATCCTTAGTATTAAAGATTAGTACATTTTCAGAAACCTTAAGTGAAATTGCTGGAACGACTTCAAAGGGTTGATACACTTCACCCTTAACAGGGTCATTAAATTTATATACCACAGTACGCTCAAATTCAATTGGTCTACCATCTATTACCATTTGAAATTGTAAGGTTGGTTTAACCGGAGTCTCGGGCTCACCTATAAAAGCATCATTTTCAGATTTGTATCTACCTAATTTATGTTTTTCGGTTAACCAATAAGGAGCCGTCCAAAGTTGATCAATAGGTATAGTGATAGAGTCTTTAATCTCTATTCTCTTATTATTCGATAATTGGATTGGTTTGGCTAAAATGGATTTGCCATTATGCTTTAATCCTGCTAAGCTTATTTCGGCACTTGACCGATTAATTACTTCGGTTGAAATTGTAATGGTTTCTCCTCTAGTTGCGGTTTCAGAATTTGCCGTAACTTCCAGGAATAATCCAGAACAGGCAGCTATTATATCCTTTATTTCCTGCAATTTAATCTCTTTCCAATGATGGTTTTTCAATTGATTTATGAGAAGGTAAGCATCCATCAATCTCGGAATTGATTTTGAGGGATCTTTAAAATCGAATTCGTTTTCTACTTCTTTAAGAATTTCACCAATTGCTTTACCACCTTCAACCCGGTTCCAACTGGTGTCAATCCCTTCAAAAACATTATTATTGGTAGGTTTGCTGCCTTTAAGTATTTCTACATATTCAATCGATTCGCCTCTACTTCCTGTAACCCCAAAACCTTGAGATTTATGCATGCTTCGGCTTAATGCTGAAATTTCTGGGTTACTCATTCCTTTTGAAGGATAAAAAGTTCCCAAATCCATACTCATCAATTTCGATTTGTCCGCTTTTTCGAAATTTTCCCTACTACCATAAAACCACCAACTCGTATTAAAGAAAAGGCGTTTTGGCTGCCATAATCCAAATGTTTTTATTTGCTCAGGGTAGGCCTTAGGATCATTTGCTAAATCGAAGGCCTCAAAAGCAAGCATCGCGGAGCTAGTATGATGACCGTGGGTAGTACCAGGACTTCTATGATCGAACCGGTTAATTATTACATCTGGTTGAAATTTTCTAATAGCTCTAACAACATCACCCAATTCCTCACTTTTACTCCAAAATTTTAAGGTTTCATCTGGGTGTTTACTATATCCAAAATCATTGGCTAGTGTAAACATCTGTTTACCCCCATCAATCTTTCTTGCCGCTAATAATTCTTGGGTTCGAATTAAGCCTAAAAGTTCGCTTAATTCAGGGCCTATCAAATTCTGCCCCCCGTCACCACGAGTCATAGCAAGATAGGCTGTCTGGGCTTTAACATGATTAGAAAAATACGAAATCATGGTAGTGTTTTCGTCATCTGGATGTGCTGCCACGTACAGTACTGAACCCAAAAAATTTAATTTTTTAATAGATTCGTAAATTTCTGAAGAGCTTGGCTTTAAAGGTTTTTGACCAAAAAATAATAGGGGAGTTAAGAGAAAAGAGACTAACAATTTTCGTGAAATCCTCATAAGCGGCGATTAGTTATGTCTCAAATATAACAAACCATATAGGGCCACTAAGTATTTTAGATTTTCTTTAACGTTGATTAGAGTTTCTAATTTGTTCCAATCGGTTTGTTATTTCTAGACCATTCACTCCAAGAACCAACATACAGATTTGGTATTCCAATTCCGGCGTGCTCTAGTGATAAAATGGTGTGACAAGCTGTTACCCCCGACCCGCAATGGATAGCAGTATTTTTGACAGAAGTGTTTCCTAATATGTCCGAATAATATTTATGCAATTCCTTGGGGTCTCTGAATTTTCCGTCTGTATTTAGATTATTTTCTAAGGGTACATTTATAGCTCCAGGAATATGACCTGCAATTAGATCAATTGGTTCAGCTTTTCCATCAAATCTTTCAGATGAACGAACATCGATTACCTTATAATCAGCATTACTTCTAAATTTTTCAATCTCTTCTATATCTACCATTGGTAGATCCCATTTTGTTGTAGGATATACATTTTTTAAATTTTTCTCAACATGTGGGTTACTCGTTGTTCTAATTCCTGCAATTTCTGCAGCGGCTAAACCTCCATTTAATACAAACAAATTCTTATGCCCCAATGCTTTCATCATCCACCAGAATCTAGAAGCAGCATTGACGCCACCTTTATCATCATAGACGATTACTGTGGTTTGTGGATCGATTCCTAGGTCACCCAATAAGGTGCAAAATTCATTTATGGGCGGAAGTGGATGCCTTCCGCCATCTTTAGCATTTTCTGGAACTTTAGAAAGTTGTTTATCTAGGTCGACATATTGAGCTCCCTCAATATGTTTTTCCATATAGCGATTAAAACTTTGTGGACTACCACCAGCATCAATTATTGCAATATTGCTAGTATCTAGCAATTTTTTTAAATCATTAGCATCAATTAGGGGAGATGGCATATTTTTATCGTTTTAGTTTGAAAGATTAATAATTTCAAATATTAAATAAGGTCATCATCCTCATAAGGAAAATCTTCTATGGCATCTTTTTTTATAAGAGTTACTGCTTTTTGAAGAATCAAATTGTTAGGATATGTGATTAGGTTTCCATTATCCATTCGCAAATGAAGTTGAAATGCCCTTATGTCCTCAATAATTGCCTCTATGGGGTCATCCTTATCATGAATCATAATTTTATCTCCGACTTTATAAGGGAATGAAAAAAACATAATTATACCTGAAGTTATGTTGCTTAGAATGGACCAAATGGCGAAAAGGCCGATACCAATTACAGCAAAAATGGAAGAAAATATCAAACCTAAATCTTTTAGGTTTGCTCCAAAAATAAAAGCGCTTACGGCAAGAGCAATAATAATTAAAGTTGCAGTAACGTAGCGACATATCAAATGGATGCGGGCTTCATTTATTCCACTTTTTCGCCCTATTTTTTTTATCAAACCATTCGTGATAAAACGAATAATAAGCAGTATAATAATAAGAATTACTAAGGAAATCCATTTGTACTGAAGTGGATTTAGATCCATAGAAAAATTACTTTTAAGTTAGACTGCTAAGATACTGCTACAATTACAAATATTGATGTTGCAAACTTTATTTTAGCTAACCAATTTGGTTAATTGGTCGTATAACTTTTCAGTTGGTAGACCAACTACGTTATTGTATGAGCCTTTTAATTGTTGGATTCCGATATGTCCTATCCATTCTTGTATACCATAAGCTCCAGCTTTATCCATGGGATGGTAGGTATTAATGTAATACCAAATATCTTCGTCGTTGAGGTTTTTAAAAGTGACTTCTGTGTCTTCACTAAAACAAATTTGCTCCCCTACAATGGATAAACAGACAGATGAATACACATGATGGGTTTTTCCACTCATAGACTTTAGCATCGTATAAGCATCTTCTTTGGAAGTGGGTTTGCCGAGGGCATTACCTTCATGCCAAACGATGGTGTCGCAAGTAATTAGAATATCCATAACGCCAAGTTCCGCCAAAAAGGGTTTAGCTTTTAGCTTGCACAGAAATTCAGTTATATCACTACCGTTAAGTTCTGGAGGGTAGATTTCTTCTACCTCTTTTAATTTAATGGTGAATTCTAAATCTAATTCTTCTAGAAATTTTTGTCTTCTTGGGGAGCCCGAAGCCAAGATAAGATTGTAAGGAGACAGTAATTGTTTTAATATCATGCCTCCAAAATAACAAAAGGATATATGGCCATCGATAAAATTCCTGTCAACATAATAAGTTTATAGACTAAACTTAACTGTTGGTAATCCTTTTTGGTTTCTGCGGAAAAAGACTTAATTGCAGTAAAAATTAAAGGAGCAATAACCAATAATGCAAAGTAATATATCAACCATTGTTGTTTATAGACATAGGTTATTAAGTAATATACTACTACTAAGGTCGCAAGGATGTTAAGGACAAACAAGACCTTAGTTGCACGAGCCCTTCCTAACGCAACCGGCAAAGTATTCATACCTGCATTATGATCACCTTCAATATCTTGTAAATCTTTAGCTATCTCCCTAAGAATAGTCATTATAAAGGCGAAAATTGAATAATCGACCAATATTTCAAAAAATGTTATTTGGGATGCCCGATTCATTTCGGTAACTACGGGTATCAAATCGAAAATCCCAACAATAAGTAATGATAGGGCAACCAATAGTGCTACTATAATATTTCCGATAAGCATGGTTTGCTTTAAATAGGTAGCGTATAAATATAGTAGGGCGGAGGAGATAACGAAAATTGCAAAAAAACCATTTCTACCAACTAAATAAGACAGGTAAAAACCTAATGCAACTCCAGTTAAATTAAAGATGATGAAAAGGTTGTATGCATTCTTTTCTGAAATCTTCTTTGTGGCTACAACATTTTTATCGTGATTAATTTGGTCCGTTCCAACATCATTAATATCATTGATGATGTAGCCTGCCGCAGCAATAAATACTGTTGAAAGTATTAGTAGAAAAAGACCAAATCCATTTAATGTTATTGTTGCTCCGAATGGTTCAAAAAGGCAGTATTTTATTAGTATTTGAACCAAGGCAATCATTAATAGGTTTTTCCATCTAATTAACTTTAATAAAGACATTAGGATTGAGTATTAGGTTGATTAGTTAGTTGATTTAAAAAGATTTGGCATCAAAATCACTATGCCATTTCCCTTGAACTTTTAAAACTTGTTCAATAACATCTCTCACAGCCCCTCTTCCGCCATTTTTATGTGAAACGTACTTAGAGATAGATTTTATTTCTTGAACAGCATCTTGTGGGCAGCAGGGAAGTCCTACTTCTTTCATAACAGGATAATCCGGTACATCATCACCCATGTACAACACATTTTCAGGCCTAATTTCATAAATGTCTAAATACTCATTGAATTGCTCCATTTTATTGTGAGCCCCTAAATAAATATCGGTAATACCTAAATCGCGAAGTCTTACACGAACACCTTCATTGGTACCCCCAGAAATAATACAAATATTAAAGCCGTTGAGCAGGGCTGTTTTCATAGCAAAACCATCCTTTACATGCATCGTTCTCAACAATTGTCCGTCTGTAGTTAATGTAACTGTGCCATCTGTGAGTACACCATCAACATCGAATATAAACGTTGTAATTTGCCCTAAATATTCCTTGTAGCTCTTATCTTCCATGTGTCGATTTTATAGACTTGGTGAGTAATTCATAAATTTCTATATGAAGTTCCTTTTCAAGATTTTTCAAATGCTTTTTAATTGTTTTTTTATCCCCTCTTATAGCAGGACCGGTTTGGGCTTGATAGGGTGAAAGGTACGAAACCTTCCTTGCAGTCTCCACGATTAACGGTTTCAACAATTCAAAATTGATGCTTTTTGAATCACTAATTTCATGAGCGATTCGATATATATGATTAGTAAAATTATTGACGAAAACTGCGCATAAATGCAGGGTTTGACGTTGTTCTGTACTTATTCTATGATAGTCGCATCCAAGAGAATTGGCTAAATTAGCCAACATTTTAAAATCTTTCTTTTCTAGGGTTTCAATGCAAATAGGTACGGTTGAAAAATCTATATCATGATCTTTAGTGAATGTCTGAACAGGGTAAAACACTCCTCGTCGCAATTCTTTCGATAGATTATGTATACCAATACTTCCGGAGGTATGTACAACCAGCCGATTTTTAAAGGGTAATTTATTAGAAAGGCCTGCAACCGCATCATCACTTACACAAATAATATATACGTCCGCTTCTTTTAAATCAGAAAGGGTATCTGTAATCTCTACTAAATTCTTAAAAGATTCAATTTTTTTAATAGATCTATTATACCATTGATTCACAGATATTTTTTTGCTTTTATTTAAAGCATTAAATAAATGATAGGCAACATTGCCAGCTCCTAGAAGACATACTGAAATCACGCATCAAAAATAACTAAGTGCCATTTTTTATAAAAGATTTAGGGAAGTTATTTTCAGAAACTAAATAGGGATGTGACAAGAAATAAAAAAGAAATCTTAAAAATTCTATAATTGGTTAAATTATCAGGGATTCTAAGAAGGCTAGAAGTTTAAAAATCCTAAATTTGCAAACCTTTAAATTCTGAATTTTTCGGCCAATGTCCTTTCAAAAAAAAGTTGCTGACATTCTTTTTTCAACTCGTTTAACTGCCATACTTTTTATCGTTTTTGCTGTTGCAATGGCAACAGGTACCATTTTGGATAGAAATATGGATACCAGTCCAACCCCTTACACAAATACATTAATCTATAATGCATGGTGGTTTGAGGCGATAATGGTATTCTTCGTAATCAATTTTATAGGAAATATATACAGGTATAACCTTTTGAAACGCGAAAAGTGGGCAACATTTATACTTCATATATCCTTCATTTTTATATTGCTTGGAGCATTCGTTACTCGTTATTTTGGTTATGAGGGTATGATGGGGATTAGAGAAGGCGCTACTGAAAACATCTTTCTTTCCCGAGACGTTTATGTTACTGCCTACATTGATGGAGATTACGAAGTAGGTGGTCAACTTCAGCGTAGGGTAGTGCAGGAAAAAGTTGCCTTCTCTGAGCGATTAGATAATGAGCTTTCAATTAAAACCGATTATAATGGGCAACCGGTAACTATTGATTTGGTGAAGTTTATAAAAGGTGCGGAAAAAGATATTGTACCTGATGATAAGGGAGAATCTTTTTTAAAACTTGTTGAAGCCGGTGATGGCCGACCTCATAACCATTTTTTAAAAGAAGGTGAAGTACAAAGTATTCATAACATATTGATTTCCTTGAACAACAAAGTTGAAGGAGCAATCAATATCTCTACAGATTCAACTGGTATTTACATCGATTCACCTTATGAAGGAACCTATATGACCATGGCAACTGGTGCCAATGGTAAGTTGGTGAAAGATTCAATTCAACCCCTTTATTTAAGATCTCGATATGTAATTGGCAATATGCAACTTGTCTTCCCTAAACCAGTCGTTAAGGGAAAATTTGGTCTCGTTAAAAAAGCGACTATTCTGAAAGGTGATGAGGATGGTGCTGTGTTTAAGATTACAACTAAGGGAGAATCTAAGAATGTCATTGTCTTAGGTGGGCAATATTTAGAAAACCCTTTTGAAAATGTTGAGGTTGGCGGTTTAGACTTTGCGCTGAAGTATGGTGCCAAAACTTTAGAACTTCCTTTCAGTATTAAATTAAATGATTTTATTGCTGAACGTTATCCTGGTACAGAGGATAGCTTTTCCGCTTTTGCGAGCGAAGTAACTGTATATGATGAAGAAAAGGGAGATTACAATTACCGGATTTTCATGAATCATATATTAGACCATAGAGGTTATAGATTTTTTCAAGCAAGCTTTGATCCTGATGAATTAGGGACTCGTTTATCCGTAAACCATGATTATTGGGGAACTTTTATTACCTACAGTGGCTATTTCATGCTCTATTTTGGTCTAATGTCCATATTGTTTTCTAAATTCTCTCGATTTGGGGAATTAAAGGTGAAGTTGGAAAAAGTGAAATCTAAGAAAGCCAAGCTTTTTAGTTTATTGCTGTTATTTAGTTTATTCACAACAACTATACAAGCTCAAAATGCGGAAGATAACCATGACCATGAGGGACCACAGAAGCCAACCAAAGAACAGATAGATAGTATAATTGCGGCAAACATTGCTCCTAAAGAGCATTCAGATAAGTTTGGCAAACTCGTAGTTCAGGATTATAGTGGCCGAATGATGCCGATGAATACATTTGCTTCAGAAGTATTGAGAAAACTCTCTAAAAGTGATAGTTATCTGAATTTTGATGCCAACCAGGTGATGCTGTCCATGCAAGAAAGTCCATTGTTTTGGTACAATGTCCCAATTATTTATTTAAAGGCACGGAAAGACGATAGTCTTCGAAAAATTATTGGAGTTCCCAAGGAGGCTAAGTATGCATCGTTGACCGACTTCTTAGATGATAGAGGTAATTATAAATTGGCGCCTTACCTTGAAGAAGCATATAGTGCATCGGTTCCCAATGCATTTCAAAAGGAATTTAAGGAAGCTGACCAGAGAGTAAATCTGTTATTCAGTACGCTGAATGGGAGAACCCTCAAAATTTTCCCTATTCCTAATGATGACAATAATAAATGGATATCTCCTGTAGAATTTAAGGAAGGTGAGAATGCTAAAATAAACGATAGCCTTTATGGCAGTTTTATTAATAATAGTTTCAATTATTATTTATCTGAACTCTACAAAGCCAAACAGACAAAAGACTTTACTTCCCCAGAACATTTATTGGAAGGATTTAAACGCAACCAAGAAAAACAAGGTGCTGAGGTAATGCTCTCCGATAGAAAAGTAAATACCGAGATTCTCTATAATAAATATGACATTTTCAAAAAACTATTTAGTTGGTATCTCTATGCAGGCAGTTTACTATTTGTTATTTTGATTGTTCAGATTTTCAAGGATAGAACTAAATGGGTTGAATGGGCAATAAAGTTTTTGAAAATTGCAATCCTGATTCTATTTATTCTTCACACACTTGGCTTAATCGTTAGATGGTATATTTCTGGTCATGCTCCTTGGAGCGATGCTTACGAATCAATGATTTATGTTGCCTGGGCAACCATGTTTTTTGGTTTGGCATTTGGTAGAAAAAGTGAACTCACCATGGCATCCACCGCCTTTGTTACATCAATGATTTTGATGGTTGCGCATTGGAATTGGATGGATCCTGCTATAGCTAACCTTCAACCGGTTTTAGATAGTTATTGGTTAATGATTCACGTAGCGGTAATTGTAGCTAGTTATGGTCCTTTCACGCTTGGAATGGTGCTTGGTGTAACCTCCTTGTTACTTATGATTTTAACGAATTCCAAAAACCGAAAGAAAATGGGTTTAAATATCCAAGAATTGACCATCATTAATGAAATGGCTTTAACCGTAGGTTTGGTAATGCTAACCATTGGCAATTTTCTTGGAGGAATGTGGGCAAATGAAAGTTGGGGACGTTATTGGGGATGGGATCCTAAAGAGACATGGGCATTAATCAGTATTATGATTTACGCTTTTGTAATTCACATGAGACTGGTACCAGGGTTAAGAGGCCGATTTGGTTTTAATCTGGCGGCTATATTGGCTTATGGAAGTATACTAATGACCTATTTTGGGGTCAAC
This sequence comes from Aegicerativicinus sediminis, assembly GCF_015476115.1. Classification (GTDB taxonomy): domain Bacteria; phylum Bacteroidota; class Bacteroidia; order Flavobacteriales; family Flavobacteriaceae; genus Aegicerativicinus; species Aegicerativicinus sediminis. Next base: position 3,190,091 of record NZ_CP064295.1, read on the forward strand.
TTTTATTTGTCTGGCTTGCATTCTTATGCTAGCGGCGATCAGATACTCAGTTTTCAGTTTATAGCGATTACCTTAGGTATGATAGCTTTACTTTCTTTATTAGCCTATAGAAAGTATAGAAAATTCTATGGTAAATAGGTAGTTATTTACTTACTTCATTTTTATTTTTTGGAACGATTAATTAACCTAATCTATTAGCATGAAATTTTTTCAAGAGTTCAAGGATTTTGCTGTAAAAGGCAATATGATGGATATGGCCATTGGTATCATAATAGGGGCGGCATTTAATAAGGTCATAGATGTTTTGGTGAAAAAGATATTGATGCCTCCATTAAGCCTATTATCATCAGGGATTAATTTACAGGATAAAAAACTTGTCCTTAGAGATAAGGAAGTTGGAGTTTCAGGGGATTTAATCCATGAAGAAGTTGCAATAGGCTATGGTGAATTTTTTGAGGTAATGGTAGATTTTTTCATAATAGGCCTTACTATTTTTATCGTTGTGAAATTTATGAATAGACTGAAAGAACGCGCCCAAGATCCTACAGACCAAACAGTTAAAACACCAAAGGATATTGAATTGCTAACCCATATTTCTGATTTGATGGAAGAACAAAATTCATTATTGAAGGGGAATAGGGGAGAAAAAGATGTATAATTTATTGTACATTGACCAAAATGAATCAAAGATTGACGATTTTCATTAACATTTTTTTAAGAATAATTATTTTTACTACATTTAAAACACGTAACCGATAGATGGATTTCTTTAAAAGATTAGGTAAGGCAACAACATTTATTTTAGTTCTGTGCATCGCCATTATTGCAGTGGCGGAATATTTATTCTTAAAAGGACACCAACTTCATGCCATTTTCATGGGATTATGGGTTCCGACGATTTTAGGCTTTATGATAATTTTGAACCTGTTCAACAATGGACGCAAATGATATAGTACTTTATTCTTCGATTT